>NZ_JHWX01000018.1 GCF_000621965.1 Methanobrevibacter wolinii SH | reverse complement strand
AAACAAAATTTAAGATTCAAAATTAAATCTAAGAAAACACTATAATTTCTAAAAATTTAAACAAAATTTAAGATTCAAAATTAAATCTAAGAAAATTTATTTTAAAATTAGTAAATTTCAACAAAGAAATCTTAAAATCAATTTAATTATTTAAAAAAATGAAAATATTAATATAAAAAACAAAACAAGATATTTTCTAAAAAAAGACTGTAATTAAATATAAAGAATAAATTTTAAATAATTACAGCCCTATTAGAAAAGTAATTTAGAAAGAAATTACTAAAATTTATAATTCTTTACCAACAATAACTTCAGTAGCTTTAATTATAGCAGATACATCGTCACCTTCTTTAAGACCTAATTTCTCAGCAGATTCACGAGTAATAGCTGCAGTAATAACACCAGGCTCTTCAACTTTAATATGAACATTTGCCATAACAGTACCTAAAGTAACTTTTTCAACTTTACCTTTTAAACCATTTCTTGCACTAATTTCCATAATAAACACTCCTTTTGAAAATAATTTTATTAAAAAATAATAAATATTTATAAAATTTTATAATAAAAAATTATCGATATGAAAATTCAAAAACGACAATTATACATAAATATTTATTACTTTAATAATCTTTATTTAATAAAAAATCATTTAAAAATTTTATTAAATATAAATAAACATTTATATTATAAATTTGTACTTTATAACATATAAATATATCGTTTTTTACAAGATACTAAAATATTTATTGATTTCAAAAAATAGTGCATTTCGATAGGATTAATAAAAAAATGATTAGTAAAATATATAAAGCAATAAAACAATGTTATATTATGAATAAAATAGAATTAGAAACAATAGGAACAATTATTACACCATTTAAAAAACCAGAAGGAATGCCAATACAACCAACTGGAGCAAAAGGTGTAAAAGGTGAAATTCACTTAAAAGAAAAATATGTTGAAGGACTTAAAGATATTGAAGGATTTTCTCATTTAAATATCATATATTATCTACATTTAACCAATGGTAATGCATTAACAGTCAAACCATTTTTAGATAATAAACCACATGGTGTATTCGCTACTAGATCACCTAAAAGACCAAATAATATTGGTTTATCAACTGTTAAATTAGATTCCATAAAAGACAATATATTATATATATCTAATATTGATGTTGTAAGTGGAACTCCTTTATTAGATATTAAACCATATGTACCTCAACTATATGAAGATACTATTGAAGACCTTAAAATTGGTTGGTTTGAAACTAAATATAATAATGCTAAAAATAAAAAAGCAGATACAAGATTTGTAGAATAAATATTCTACATTTTAATATTTTAATAAAAAATCTTAAAAAAACTATTTTTTAAAATATTTGTTAAAATCTATTTTTTATAAATAACACTTAAACTTAAAAATCAAATTAGGAATTTATTTTAAAAAAAATCATTAAATTTCAAGAAAAACATGAAAAATAAACTCTTTTTAAAAACTAAAAAACTAATCCTAAGACCAAAATAAGAAAAAATAAGAAAAAATAAAAATAAAAAAAACTAATCCTAAAACCAAAATAAGAAAAAATAAGAAAAAATAAAAATAAAAAAAACTAATCCTAAAACCAAAATACCAAAAACTAAAAACTATTTTTGAAAATTAAAGATTGAATAATAATTAAAATCACTAAAATAAATAAAGTAATAAATGATAATTTAATAATCATTGAAGATATTGTTAAAAATGAAAATTTTAGATAAACATTATTAAAATTTAATTTTAAAAAAAAATATCCAAATTATATTAAAAATAATCAAAAATTAGAAATATTTATTTATTAACATATATAAACTAAAAATCAATAAGTCAATTTAATGATTTAAATTAAAAAATAAATGTGATTTATAATTAAAATTTTAATTAATTAAATATTAAAAAATTAATTTTAATTTTATTTGAAAAGATAAAATAAAAATTTAAATAAAATATTGGAATTAGAAATAAAAGAAAATAAACTAAAAACTAAATTGTAATTTCAAAGTTAAAGTCATTAATCTTAAAAAATATTCCAATAAAATTTTTATAAAATTTTCAATGTGGTTTTAATGTTAAAATATAGTAAATTTATTAGAGACAGTATTCATGGAGATCTTCCAATAACTGAGCTTGAAAAGGAAATTATGGATTATCCACAATTTCAAAGACTTAGACGTATAAAACAATTAGGTTTCACATCATTAATTTATCCAGGAGCAAATCATTCACGATTTGAACATTGTATAGGTACAATGTATTTAGCTTCATTACTTGGAGAAGAACTTAATTTAACAGATGATGAAATACAACTTGTAAGACTTTCAGGAATGTTACATGATATAGGTCATGGTCCATTTTCTCATGTTTCTGAATCAGTAATGGATGTAAAACATGAAGAACTTACAGCATTCGTTATTAAAAATACATCAATATCAACTAAACTTAGTGAAAATTATAATCTTGATAAAATCGTAGATATCATTAATGGTAAAGGTAAACTTGGACCTATTATATCTGGTGAACTAGATGTAGATAGAATGGATTATTTAATACGTGATTCACATTATACTGGTGTAGCTTATGGTGTAATTGATGTAGATAGAATAATTACAAATTTAAAATTAGAAAAATATTTAGTATTAGATATAAAAGGTGTTCAAGCTGCAGAGTCAATGCTTGTAGCACGATACTTTATGTATCCAAGTGTATATCAACATCATACAACAAGAATAATAAATGCAATGTTTAGAAGAGCATTAAATAAATTTATTGAAACCAGTAAAATAGATCCTAAAAAACTTAGTATTTATGATGATAGTGAAATGATTTGGAAATGTAAAAATAGTGAAAATGAATTTACTAAAGATATAATACAAAGATTAGAAAATAGACAATTATTTAAAAGAATTAAAACCATTAAATTAAGCAGATTTCAAAAACCTAATGATATATTCAAAATTAAAGAAAGAGATTTAAGAAAAGCAGAAAGAGAAATTGCTGAGGATTATAATATAGATAAAAATTACATATTTATAGATTTACCAGAATATCCTAAATTTGATGAAATGAAAACACAAATTGCAATTGGTGATGATTTATACCATTTAAATGAAGTATCTTCAATTGTTCAAGCATTAAATAAAGCAAGATTTAATTATCCAGATATTGCATTATATGCTCCTAAAGAAAACAAAGAGGAACTAAAAAAAGTTGAAATTGAAAATTATATTAATCTTCCAGAGTTTACAGATAAAATACCTACTGCAACACACTTTGATCAACAAAAGTTATTATAAAAATTGATTATAATCTTAAAATTATAAAAAATAAGTCTTAAAATTATTTAAATTAATGTCTATTAAAGACATTTAAGTTTAAAATATAATTTACTTAATTAAAAAAAATAGTTTTTAAAAAATTAAAAAATATAATTTTAAATAATTAATGTTTATGTGCTGAGATAATGCTTATTGGATTTTCAGCTTTCATAAGAGTTCCACGATCTAAAACTCTTCCTTTAGAAACATTAATTTCCATAATTTTTGGATTATAACCTAATTCTTTTAATTTATCAATTGCTTCAACTTTAGTATCTAAAAGTATTGCAGTAATAAATATTCTTCCTTTTGAATTTAATTTTTCATCAACTAAATCTAGTATTGGATAAAGTTCTTTTCCACTTCCTCCAATTATTGCAATATCTATATTATCAATATTCTCAAGAGCATTTACTGCATCATCATTAATTAAACTTACATTTTCTTCAGTTTTTAATAATTTATTTAAATTTGCTTTTGTAACTTCTATTGCATTAGGATTTTTATCAATTGAATAAACTTGTTTTGCTCTTGATGCAAATTCAACAGTTAATCCACCAGTTCCACAACCAATATCAACAACTACATCACTTTTTTTAATATCTGCTTCATAAACAAGTAATGCTCTTATTACTTCTTTTGTTGGACCTGGAACTTCACAGTTTTTAATAAAATCTGAATCTTCAAACATTATCTTTCCCTTCTTAATTACAATTGAATCTTATTAAATATTATAAATTTATTCCCATCTTTTATATAAATTATTATCAATTCCAAGGGAATCTAAAACCTTACCAACTATAAAATTTATAATATCATCTGCAGTTTTAGGATTAGAGTAAAATCCTGGATTTGGAGGTAATATAATTGCACCTTCTTTTGATAATTTAGTCATGTTTTCTAAATGAACTGTTCTAAGTGGTGTTTCACGAGGAACTATAATAACTTTACGTCTTTCTTTAAATGCAACATCTGCAGCTCTAGTAATTGTGTTTCCTGCATATCCATTTGCAATTGCAGATAAAGTTTTCATAGAACATGGTATAATAACTAATGAATCAAATTTAAATGAACCACTATTTATACTAGCAGTAAGATCATCAGTTTCATAATAATTATCTGCTAATTTAATAATATTTTCTACAGGCTCGTTTAATTCATAATCAATTATTGTTTTAGCAGCATCACTAATTAATAAACCTGTTTCAATATTTAAATTTTTTAAAACACATAATAATCGATATCCTAAAGTAACACCACTTGCACCTGTTATAGCAATAACTATCATTATAATATCTCCAATATGATAAAAAAAATATTATTAAAAATTTATAAATTTTTAGTTAAAAAAAGTTTAAAAAAATATATAAGTAATTTAAAAATTACTTATTTAATAGTCTCTGAAAGTTTTTCTTGTGTTTTTTTGTAATCTAGATTTATGACGTGGTTTTAATTGCCAGTTTTCACAAGAATAAACAGGATCAATTTGAATTCCAGTATATCCACAAATTTGTTGTGTTTTATTACCATTTTTTATAATTTTTCTAAAAATACAACTATTACATTTCATAGTTTTAACTCCAATACATTTACTATAATATACTATATATTTTTTACTTTAAAAATATTTTTATTCTTTCATTAAATTTTCAAGTCTTAAATTCTTTTTAAATTGTTTTAAGTTTTTAAAATTAAAATTTATAGATTTATATCTTTTTTATTAAAATTTTAAGTTTTGATTTTTAATTTTTCATGATTAAACTTAGTATAATTCTATTTTTTCATTATAAAATTTTTAATAATAAATTCTCAAATTAAGATATGTTAAACTTAAAAAATTTAAATTAATAATTAAAAACAATTTTTATAGTAAATTTAAAAATTAATAATTAAATATTAATCATCAATATCTGTAGGTCTATTATAATTTCTAAAGTTAATTTCATTAATTAAATGATTATCAATAGGAATATAATAACATTTATGATTCCTCATTATTACCCTTACTCTTAAAATATCTCTTTTTATATACTCTTCTATTATTGGAATAAAATTTTTATTATATATAGAATGTAATGGTTCTGCTTTTTTAATTGTTTCTGCATCTATTGGTCCTAAATGATATGGAACAACAGCATTAATTTCTTCATCCTTTGTTTCAGTTAAAATTTCAAGAGTATCAAACATAGTATATACAAAGTCAGTTTCAATATATGGTGAATCACAAGGAAGTACAAGAGCATAATCTGAGTGAATATGTTTTAATCCAGTCATAATACCTACAAGTGGTCCTTTATCAGGTATTTCATCAATTGTAAAATATATTTTATAATTATAATCTTTCTGTCTAATTAATCGCTTATACTGTTTAATACGTTTTTCACTATTTAAAACAATTATAAGTTCATCAATTTCATTATTTAATGATTCAAGTATATGTATTATCATTGGTTTTTTATGAATCCTCATAGATCCTTTATCTTTACCCATTCTTTTACTTCTTCCACCACATAATAATATACAAGACTTCATTTTAATACCCATTTTAAATAATTACTATACTATTTGTTTAATTAAATATATTAATTATTATAAAAAAATTATTTAAAAAAGTTTATTAAATATTTTTAAATTAATATTTGAAAAAACTAAAAATAATCTTAAAAACAAAAAAGAAGACCTTAAAAACAAAAAACCAATAAAAAAAACTAACAAAAATAAACCAAAATAAAAAAAATACTTAAAAAAGCCTTAAAAATAAAAAGACACTAAAAACAAGAAAAATAATCTTAAAAAAACCTTAAAAAATCTTAAAAATAAAAATAAAGAAAAAAACTAATAAAAACTACAAAAATAAAAAGTTAAAATAGAAATAATATAAAAAAAGTAAGGAAAGTAAATTATTCAAGATTTGGATAATTAGGACTTTCATTAGTAATTATAAGGTCATGTGGATGTGATTCTTTAATACCACTTTGAGTAATTCTTACAAATCTTGCAACTTTTTTCATAGTAGGAATATCTTTAGCACCACAATAACCCATAGATGCTTTTAAACCACCAACTAATTGGAAAATAACATCAGATACAGTACCTTTATAAGGAACTACACCTTCGACTCCTTCAGGAACTAATTTTGTGTGTTTCATATTTCCTTTAACTTCTTGGAAATACCTGTCAGCTCCTCCACCGAAACCGCCAGTCATAGCACCCATTGAACCCATTCCACGGTAAGATTTGTATTTTTTACCATTCATTACAGTGAGTTCTCCAGGAGATTCATAAGTTCCTGCAAGTAATTTACCAAGCATTACACAATCTGCACCTGCACCAATAGCTTTAGCAATATCACCAGAATATCTTAATCCACCATCAGCAATAACAGGAATTCCATAATCTTTAGCAACATCAGCAACATCTGAAACAGCAGTAAGTTGAGGTACACCTACTCCAGCTACAATCCTAGTAGTACAAATAGAACCAGGACCAATACCTACTTTAAGTGCATCTGCACCTTGTGAAATTAAATCTTCAGCAGCTTCAGCAGTAGCAATATTACCTACACATAATTCTGCATCTATATTTTCTTTCATAGTTTTAACAAATTTAACTACATTTAAATTATGAGCATGAGCACAATCAATAGAAACAATATCTGCACCTGCTTCATCTAAAGCCATAGCTCTTTCAAGATCAAATGGTCCTGCAGCAGCAGCTACTAATAAGTTTCCATCTTTATCTCTTGCAGCATCAGGATATTTTTTATGATTAAGAATATCACGAATAGTTACAATACCTACAAGTTTACCCTCACTTAAAACAGGAAGCCTTTCAACTTTATTTTCATATGCAATATCTAAAGCTTCTTCAGCAGAAGTATTTTCATCAATAGTAACAACGTCTGAAGTCATGACTTCACTTACTTTTCTATCAGTACCTGATTTCATTAATGGATTTACATCCCTACGACTAATAATACCAATAATGGTATCTCCATCCATAACTGGAAGTCCACTAATTGATTGATCATCCATAAGTTTTTGAACTTCATGAACTGTTGAATCAGGAGTAATAGTAACTACATCACGAATAGTAATGTCTTCAGCCATTTTTACTTTTTTAACTTCTTCAACTTCTTGTTCTAATGTTTTGTTTCTATGAATAACACCAATTCCACCTTCTTGTGCAAGAGCAATTGCAAGTTCAGATTCAGTTACATTATCCATAGCTGCACTCATAATAGGAATATTAAGTTTTATTTTATCACTTAATTTAACACTAGTGTCTACTTGTTTAGCCTCTACAGGAGATGCATTAGGCATTAGAAGAAAGTCGTCATATGTGTATCCTCTTTTTGCATTTTGAATTTTTTCTGAAAACATTATTTTTCACCGAATAAATAATAAATTTAATTGTAAGATTTATAAAAAGCTATTAAAAATAAAATATACTTAAATAAATTATATACATTAGAATATTAAATAAAATAACTTTTTATAAAGATATAAAAAATATATAATAAAAAAATATTATGTTTAATATAATTATAAATGATATGTCTTTTATTTAATATAAACTTATTGTTTTTTTAATAAAAATTAATATAAATTAATTTAATATCTTAAAATAAGAAATAAAATATAATAAATCAAATTATGAATATTTTTTAAAATATAAGAAAGAAAAAAATACAAAAAACAATAATAAAATAAAGTTTTAAAATAAAGTAATATAAAATTTAATAAAATAAAAACAAAAAATATTAAAAATAAATAAAAAATTAAAATAATTTAATTAAATGAATCAACTAAATCTTTTAATCCTTTAACTGCAGTTCTATCAATGTGACCAGTATTTCTATCTCCATCAACACATGCTGCTCCACGGATACCAACTACATCACAATTTAAGTCATTTAAAGGTTTTAATTGTTCTTTTTTAACTGAACCTGCAAGAGCTGTTTTTAAATCATATTCTTGAGCTTCAGCAACCCATTTTTCAAGATCTTCCATAGTCATGAAATCAAATAAAGTTTTTCCATCTTTAACTGCAGTATCTAACATAGCTAAATCTGCACCAGAATCACGAGCTACTTTAGGAATATCCCAAGGTGAAACTGCTCCAACCCTATCAGCATCTGCATAACCTGCTGCAACAACAATAGTGTCAGGAGATTCATCTTTAACAGTTTTTACAACATTTTTCATAACTTCTACAGCTTGTTCATAATTTTGAGTACCATATAAACCTACTTTAATATAATCTGCACCAGATACAAGTGCACCTAAACTAGCAAGAGAAACAGTACCTGGTTTATATGGAACATCCCCAATAGTTGCAGATACTAATTTATCAGAAGGAGTTATACTCCTAATATCTTTAATAACCCAAGGGAAATTTGCTCCAAGGGAACCTTCTTTAGGATTTTTTACATCTACAATATCTGCTCCACCTTCAATAGCTTCTACAGCTTCTTCATGATTAATTGGACTTATTAATAAAAGCAATATATTATCCTCCAAGTATTATTATTTACTATTGATTATAAAATATTTTAAAATAGAATAATTATTTATTAAAAATATACTTATAATACACTCATTAAATACCGACTAAATAATTAATATAATATTAAAAACTAATAAAATATTTTTATTATCATTTATTAATTAAAAATATATTAATATACAGATATAAATCTTTTGTATTAGTAATATAAAAATAAATAAATTTTAAACTAATTTAATAAAATGTAGAAATAATCTAATATTTAAAAATTTATAAACAAATAATTTAATTTAAAAAAATATAATATGTAAAACTAATTTTAAATAATAAATTTATACATGACTTAATAATATATTTTATTTAATATAAATAGTTTATTTAAAATTTAAAATATAAACTAAAAAATTAAATAAAATTATTAAATTAAAATCAATTAAACACTTAAAAAAAATGCTTAAAATTGATTTTATAAAAAAATAATATAAAATATTAATTAAATATTTAAAATATTTCATTAATTAAAATATTAATCTGTTGAAAACCATTTATTATAAAAATTTTAAACTTAGTTAATACTTGAAAATCAATTTTTAAGAAAGTTTATTTTAAAAATTTTAAGAATTTCAACAAAGTTAAATCTTAAAAATCTATTTTAAGAAAGTTTATACTAATGATTTCAACAAAGCCAAATCTTAAAAATCTATTTTAAGAAAGTTTATTCTAAGGATTTCAACAAAGTCAAATAGATAAATTTAAAAATTTAATCATATGGTGAACCATTATTTTCAATATTATCCCTAATATGTTTATGTGGTTTCATATGATAATCAGTTTTAGATCTAAGATCTTCCATGATTTTATTAGTTGGAGTAGCAACTGGACAATTTAAGGTACACATACCACATAAAGTACACATATATAATTTATCATCATCCTTTACCTCATTTTCATTAAGGTATCTACTCATTGCAATACCTCGTCCACCAAGATAATAATTGAATCCAAAATCATTACCTACAGAATTATAAACTGGACAAGATACTACACAATTACCACAATTAATACACCATAAACATTCATCACGAGATTTACTTCTTCCATTGTCTAAAAATATAACAACGACTCTTTCTGCACCATACATTGGTTTTAAAAGTTTTTTCTCAATATCTGCTGTTTTTGATGGTCCTGCAATAATATTAATATAAGAGGATATTGGAGTACCAGTTCCATAAACTGCCTCAAGTTTACATATTGAAACGCAATCTTCAATAGTAGGAACTAATTTATCAATACCTGCAAGAACAATATGGAGATTTCTACTTGAAGCATATGCAACATTATACTCATTATGAACAATAGCAAATGCTCCATCTTCAGCTGCAATTGCATTAGCTCCAGTAATACCAACTTTTGCCTCATTAACATATTTTAATACATTTGAACGACAAGTTTCAAGAATAGTTTGATGAACTGGTGGAACATTAGTACCAAGAGCATTGTTTACAATTTCAGTAATTTCATCAATACTTAAATGTGCTGCAGGAGCAGTATTATGTGATGGTCTATTATCATGTTTCTTAAGTTGTAATAGTCTATCTCCTAAATCAGTTTCTACAACTTTAACTCCATTATCTTCAAGTTTATGTCTTCCATCAATTTCTCCCATTGTATTAGATTTAGATTTAATTACTAATTTGTTTTCAGAATCATATTCATTAATTAATTTTAGCATTAAATTTATTGCTTCATCACCATCAGCAGCAAAATAATATTCAATGTCATTTCTTTTAAAACTATCTTTAACTTCATCAATAAGCTTTTCATTATTTTTAATAGCTTCTTTACGAATATCTTGAACTCTTTTTTGAAGTTTTTTTGTTCTAGGATTATTAATTATTTCATCAGATCTAGATTTTAACATTTTAAATGAATTTTTCATTTGTTTAATTTCTCGTTCATCCATATTATCCACCTTATAAGTTGTTTAAGTAAATTTTAAATATTTTCATGTTTTAATGCCTTTGCAACAAATTCAGATAAATCTAAAACTTTCATGTCATCATCAGAATTTGAATTAAGATTTAATTTACAAAATGGACAAGAACTAATTAAAACATTAGAATCTGTATCTTTCGCTTGTTGAATTCTATTTTTAGCAATATCATTTGAAATTTCTGGAAATGCTGATTTTACACCACCACCAGACCCACAGCATAATGAATTTTCACGATTATTTTCCATTTCAACAAGATTAGCATATTTTTTAATAACATATCTTGGTTCATCAAATACTTTTAAAGCTCTACCTAAATGACAAGGATCATGATAAGTTACATTTAAATTAGAAAAATTATCATTTACTTCAATTTTACCTTCATCAATCAATTCTTTAATAAATTGAGATATATGAATTACATTTAAATCAGCATTTAAAAGATTTTTATAATCTTCACATAAAGTTTTATAACAACCTGCACAAGAAGTTAAAATTAAATCTTCATCTTTTAAATCTTCAAGATTTTTTTTCATTAATTCAAGAGCATCCTCTTCAAAACCACTTCTTAAAAGTACAGATCCACAACATTCCTCATTATCAAGAGTATGATAATCAACACCAGCTTTATCTAAAATATACCTTGTAGATTCTTCAATATCAGAATCTCTTTCTCTTGCAGTACATCCTCTAAAATATAACATTTAATCACACAAAAATTGATATTTAAAAAATAAATAATTAAAGAAACATTTAATATAATAATATTTTATATTATATAAATTTAATTTATAAAATTAATTTCTTTATTTACAATAAAAATATATTAAATTATAATATATATTTAGAGTTTATATTAATAAATAGTTACAATAAAATAAAAAAAGTTAAAAAAAATTAGTCATCATTATTATTTTGATTTTCTTCATTATCGATTGCTATTTTTCTAACAACCTTATCAATCTCATGATTTAAACTATCTAATTTAAGATTAATTTTAATTAAAAGATATCCTAACAATGCAATTGAAATAACAAATATTAAATCCAAACCTCTTTTAAAACCAATAATTCTTGCAATATTTGTTGTTGCATCAGGATATATACCAATTGCTACAATAATAAGTAGAATAATAATACTAACTACAAAAGTAGATAAAGTAACTTTTTTATTCTTATATCTAGAAGCTAATAATATAACAGCAATAATAGCAATAATAAAAACCAAATCTTGATATAATAATATTTCCATAATAATCCTCTGTTTTATCCAATTTAAGATAATTATTTAATAAATCACCACATATTAAGACAAATAATCTAAAAACACCACATAAACACACATATTAAGACAAACCAATCATCTAAATAAATCACCAAATAAGCACATATTAAGACAAATCATCTAAATAAATCACCAATCATCTTAAACATAATTTTTATACCAACAATAGCATTAGTTCCCTTATGTTGTGTTTCATCAGTATAAATTGTAGTAATAGGAACCTCATCAAAACTTATCTGATTATTCTTAATTTCTTTAATAAACTCTGAAGATACACCATAACCTGCTGAAACAACATCAATTTTTTTAGCAGCTTCTGATGAAAATGCTCTAAGGCCAGATTGTGAATCTTTAACTTTAATACCATAAAAAATATGGGTAAGGATATTCATTACATTATTTGCAAAACGCTTTGTAGTAGGCATATCTTCAAATATACGAGAGCCAATAACTGCATCAACTTTTTTATCTTGTAATGGTTTTAAAACCTTTGGAATATCTTCAAATGCATGTTGACCATCAGCATCAAATGTAATTATATATTTAGCATTATGTTTTAATGCATCAGTCATACCTGTTTTAAGAGCAGCACCTAATCCACGATTTATAATATGAGATACAATATAAATTTGATTAGGATAATCTTTTTGAACACTACGTGCAATTTCTAAAGTATTATCTTTTGATCCATCATTTACTAATATAATATGATAACCTAATTTAGAAATATCACGTAGAACTGTTTCAACATGTTTTTCTTCATTATATGCAGGAACTACTAAATATACACCTTCTGTATCTAACATATTTTTACCTAATAATTTTTAATAATAAATTCATTTTATACTTAATTAAATAATACCCTACAATTATATTTCTAAAAAATAATACCACTAAATAAACAAGATAAACAAAATATTTATTTAAAATAATAATAAATTAAAAAATAAAATTTAATAGAAATTTAATAAATTATACAGGACCTGCATCATCAAATCCTTCACGTTTACCTTGACCTGCTTCTTTTCTCATTTGTTTTGGATTAAACAACATTTTATAAACATTTTGAGCATGTTGTCTTGCTCTATTGTCTGCTAATACTTTAAGTTCTTTATCAGTATCAACTTCATCTTCATGAACAAATACTTCAATAATATGAGTATTAGTCATTAATTGTGCTCTAATTAATCCAGTAGATGCTTCATGAGAACACATTTTATCTTTTTTCTGAGGTCCTGGCATACCTAAAGCCATTACAATATCACAGCCTTCTTCTTCAATAAGTTTTTTACTAGCAACAGGAAGATCTTTAATACCAGGAACAGTTACTCTAATAATTTTAGTATCACTAATATATTTTTTAAGCTCATCTTCTGCTGCTCCACCCATATCAAATCTTGCAAATGTAGTATCACATATTCCTATTTTTTTCATAATTAACCTCTAATTAATTATTATATAATAATTAAATTTTATTGTTCTTTTTATATAAAATTATAGAAAAATTAAATAAAATTCATTAAAACATTTAAAAATTGATATAAATTAAAATATTCAATACTTTAATAATATAAATTTATTAAAGATTTATTTAAAATTTTAACTTATTTATATAAGTTTAAATTTAAATTAAATAAAAATTAATCAAAAATTAAAACTTCTAAAATCTTTAAAACCACAAAAAAAACCAATCTAAAAATTAAAAAAAACCCTAAAAATTATTAGAAACCTAAAATTAAAACTCCTAAAAATAATTATATTATAAAAATATTTATAAAATTATTTTAGATAATAATTAATCCAATATTTAAGTAATTCTTTAACTTCAGAAGAGTCTTTATCTGTAAATAATTTATTAATAATTAAAATTGACATATTATATGCTGTTTTTTTATTTAATAAATCATATCTTACTTCATCAATAAGATGAACAATTAATGATGTTATAGCAACCATTTTTGGATTATGATTAGCTTTAATTAAATTTAAAATAAAATTTTCCATTTCTTTTATTGTAAAATCTTTATAAAAATCATTAATATCTAATTTAAATCTATATAATCTATTTAATACCGTTGATTGTGAGCTTGGACTAATCCATACTTGTTTAAGATTTGCTTCCTTAATAGATTCTTTTACTGCTTTTCCAATTAATTCTCCTAATTTTGAATGTTTACCTGTATTTTCAATTAAATTATCAGATTTTTTATCAGATATTATAATAAGTCCATCAGTACCAGTACCAGTTGCGATTTCATTAGAATATTGAGAAGGTATTAATAATTCTTGTAAAGCTGCTGCTTTTGCTTCAGTAGCAGTAACCATTGCATTTAATAAAGAATTTTCATTTAATTTAGAATTAATAAGAATAATTGTATTAATAGTTCCAATTTTTTCATGAGTATTCTCTTTTTTAAATAAATAATACTCATGATTTTCTTCATAATAAGAAGCAGAATCACCTGCTCTTACTGCATTAACTTTTGTACCTGCAGTAGTAATTGCAGTAACAGAAACTTTTTTATAAGATTTTGTTATTATAGATGTGTTTTTCATATCTGCATGTGTAAGTAAACCAGATGTTTTCTTATTATCAAGACCAATATTATTTACAGAATCTGAAAGAAATTTATCAATTGTTTTCATGTCTATTTTATTAATTACTTCAGTTGATAGATGCATATTAAAAACAGATTTAAGATTTTTTCTATATCCTCCATTTAAATAAGATATAGATACTCCATTTTTTTCATATGGAAATTCTACAAAAAGAAAATCAGAATTAACATATATTTTATCATGTGATAATGTTTCATATATTAACTTAAAGTCAGAATTCATAAATATCAACAAAACTAAAAAATAAAAATTAATAATAAAAATAAAATAATTAAGACATAAACAAATTAAAAAATAAAAATCAATATACTCTCTTAAAAAATACTTTATTCAAGAATTAAATTTTCTAAAATATAAAATTAAATATATTCTAAATTTAATGATTTTAATAAAAAATATTAATCAAATATTTACAATAAAAAATTAAAATAAAAATTATTGTTTATTTAATAATAATTCAACTAATTTTTCTCTTGCTTCTGCAATTGTTAATGGATAATCTCCATTAAAATTTATTGAATCTTCTTTTTCTAATATTTCAGCTAAATGTGCCATTCTAGGAAGTCTTAAATTAGCTTTTCTAACTAAATCAACATCAGAAAATACTTCCTGAGGTGTTCCTGATTTAAGAATAGCACCATTACTAATAATAAATATCTTATTTGAATATACTGGAACTAAATCTACATCATGTGTAGAAATTATAATAGTCATACCTTCATTATTTAATTCATATAATAATTGAAGAATATTAGATGCTCCTTTAGGATCAAGACCAGATGTAGGTTCATCAAGTACCATTAATTCAGGACTCATAGCTAGTATACCTGCAATAGCTACTCTTTTCTTTTGACCTCCACTTAAATGGTGTGGTGCTTTTCTTTCAAATCCAGACATCCCTACTTTTTTAAGACACCTAGTCACAATTTCTTGAGTTTCCTCTTGAGAATAACCTAAATTTAATGGTCCAAAAGCTACATCTTCTTCAACAGTTGGAGCAAATAATTGATCATCAGGATTTTGAAAAACAATACCTACTTTTTGTCTTACTTTCATTAATCCTTTTTTAGAGTAATCTATAGGTTCACCATCAATTAAAACTTCTCCTTTACTTGGTTCATAAATACCATTAAAATGTAAAAATAATGTTGATTTCCCTGCACCATTTTTACCTAAAAGAGAAACCATCTCTCCTTTTTTAACATTAAAATTAATATTATTTAAAGCAAGAGTTCCATCAGGATATTTATAACTAAGATTTTTAACTTCTAAAATATTAATTCCTCCACAATAATTACTATTAAATTTATTCTTTATTATTTATAAATATTAAGATAAATTTAAAAAATACTAAATTTAACTTTAGTAAAATTTCAATTATTAATTAAAAAATTATAATTTTAAGATGATTTATATCTTAAATTTAAAGTATATAAACAATCTTAAAATATCTTTAATTTGAATTATGATAAATATCACAGTTATGACGGAATTTAGTATGATGAATATGCTTATGAGAATGTTTTATTCCATTAGGAGTTTTAACCTCATTTAAGATTTTAACTCCTTCATGTAAATGTGTAGGTTCACCATATTTATGTAAATGCATATGAGTATGTTCTAAATTATCACCAATAATTTTTTCACTATCATTTAAAGATATATTTTCAATTCTTTTAATATTAGATGAATCTTCATTTGTAATCTCATCATCAAAATGTCTATCATATAATAATGCAGCATTTAATACTACAAGACAACTACCAGCATTATGAACAATTGCACCAGTTACAGGATTTAACCATCCTAAAACTGACATTATAATTGCAACTGCATTAATACACATTGAAAGACTTATATTAAATTTAATAGTGAATAATGTAGAATTTGATAAACGTTTAAGATAAGGAATTTTTTGAATATCATCACCAAGAAGTGCAATATCTGCAGAATCAATTGCAATATCACTACCAATAGAACCCATTGCAATACTTACATCAGCTGTTTTCAATGCAGGTGCATCATTTACACCATCACCAATCATACAAACTTTTTTACCTGATTTTTTAATATCTTCAATGATTTTTAATTTATCTTCAGGTAATAAATCTGCTTTAATATTTTCTATATTAACTTTAGATCCAAAGTACTCTGCAGTATTTTTATTATCTCCAGTTAATAAAATAGTTTCTGTATCTAAATCATGTAATGATTTTATCATATCCTTTGAATCTTCACGTATTAAATCAGAAAGACCAATAATTCCAACAGTCTTCTTATTTAATGCTATTATTATTGATGCTTTACCTTGTTTTTGTAAATTATCTAATTTATTTATTAAATCATTACTAATACTTATATCCATTTCTTTAATAAATTTAATATTACCACAATAAACATTTCCATAAGAGTTATTACAAGATACTCCTTTTCCAGGATACATTTTAAAATTTTTAGGATTTTCTATATCAATTGATTTAATTTCAATATTTTCAACAATAGCTTTAGCAAGAGGATGTTCACTCCTTTTTTCAGCAGAACCTGTCATTAAAAGAATATCTTCACTTGTTAAATTATTATCTAATGAAATAACATCAGAAACAACAAGATTTCCATATGTTAAAGTTCCTGTTTTATCAAATGCAATTGTATTAAGTCCACCTAATGTTTCAAGTGCTTCACCAGATTTAATTAAAACACCATGTTTTGTAGCTTGACCAATTGCTGCCATAATAGCAGTAGGAGTAGCTAAAATTAATGCACATGGACAAAATACAACAAGAACAGTTACACCTCTTTCAATATTACCAGTAATTAACCATGCAGCAATAGCTATAAATAATGCAACAGGAACTAACCAAGTAGCCCATTTATCAGCAATTCTTTGTGTAGGTGCTTGTTTATTATCCGCTTCTTTTACAAGATTAATTAATTTTTGAAGTGAAGAATTTTTACTAAGACTTGTTGCTCTAATATCAATAGCACCATAAAGATTTACAGTACCACAATAAACTTCATCTCCAATTTCTTTATCAACTGGTAAAGATTCACCAGTTATAATTGATTGATCTATTGAAGAATTACCTTCTATAATCTCTCCATCTATAGGTATATGTTCCCCGGGAAGTATCCTTAATTTATCACCTAATTTAACTTCATCAACTAAAACAATATTTTCTTTATTATCTTCAGATATTATTCTTGCCTTTTGTGGAGTTAAATCAATTAAACTTTTAAGACCTTTTTTAGCTCTTTCAACTGTCCAATCTTCTAATAATGCACCTAAAGCCATAATCCATGCAACTTCCCCTGCAGCAAATATTTGTCCAATAAGTAAAGATGCTACCATAGCAATTGTAATAAGAAGTGCAGATGAAACCCATTTCTCTTTAATTAATCTAATTAATGCAAGATATACTAATGGAACACCACTAATAAAAATTACAATCCAAGATGGATCTAACCATATAGGAACATTAATATGAAGTATCATTAAAATTATTGCAATTAATAAAAATATACCTGCAATAACTGTCATTTTTAATCCAGCAAGAAAATTCATAAATTCTTCAAATTTCATATTACCTTTTCTCTTTAATAAAAATTTTAAAAATTAAGAAATATTATTTAATTTAAATTAAAATACTTCTCAAATCCATTATATAAAGACATATTTTTCTATTTTAATATTTAATTAAGTAATACTTTTTTAAAAAACACTTATAAAAGAGTATTACCTAACTCAATAAAAAAAACTCAAATTATAAAATTTGAGTATAATTAAATAAATTTAAAAATTCCATTTTAATACTTTTTTAAAAAACACTTATAAAAGAGTATTACCTAACTCAATAAAAAAAACCAATTATGGGCTTTAACTAAATGTGAAAAAACATAAAAGTATTACTTTTTTTAGTTTTATTTAAATATTAAGTATTACTTACAATTTATAAAAAATCCAATTTTTTGATTAAACAAAAAAATTAGATAGTAATACAATATACAATTTTATTTATATATTAGTAATACTTAAAGATTACTTTAATAAAATTAAGAAAAAATTAAGAAACAACTAATTTTGGATAAGAACTTTTCTTTCTATCTGGTTTATAAACTGGTAACTCACCAGTATAACATCTAGAATCAAGAGATCTTTGTAAAGTATCACTTTTTTCTAATGAAGTAATAAATAAGTTAGAAAACATTGTTCCAAATGATTTAAATGCTGTCATAGAAGTTGTTAAATAACCTAAACGAGATTTTTGAGCATTTCTCATAGTTTCTGTTCTTTCAATAAAAATAAATATTGCATTATACATTAATACTGAAATTTCACAGAATATTTTAGGAACATGAATAGATCTTAATACATGCATTACATCAGTAATTGGAGTTGTTAAAGCTAAAAAGCCTAAAGAAGCAAAACAAGCAAATACTCTAAAGAATGTAAGTACAGATATGTAATAAGAATATGTTGTAATACCAATACCCCAGTAACCACTATCCCAAATATATGCTCCTTGTGGGAAAAAGAATAATAAAAATATACAAGTAAGGAATGTGAAACTAAAAGGTATTGCTAAGAATTTCAAATAATCTTTAAGTGAAACGCGTGCAACAGCTAATATTAAAATTGATGAAATAACAATTACAGCAAAAGAGTAATAATTATTACTTAAAATTAAAGCTGAAAACAAAAAGAAAAATGAAATCAAAACTTTAACATAAGGATTTTCATCACTAATTCGATTAGTATGAGCAATATAATCAATATCAAATTCCATATATTCACCTAAATTACCATAAATAAAATTTTAACAATGTATTTTAAAAATTTAAAGATAAAAAAATGAAAAAATTAATTTCCATTAATTTTATCTTTTTGTTCTTGTTTTTTAATAGAAGCAGAAGCTCTCCAATAACCAAATGCATAACCAATGATTATAGCACCAATTGCTGCTTGTACTGCAAATAATAAACTTTCAATTTCTCCAGATGGAGGAGTCCAAAGTGAATTAAACCATGGTTGATAACCTGTTTCACTTACTGCATCAGAACCTTTATCATCAGATCCTCCAAAGTATCCTTGGTCTTCACCTAAACCACTATAAATTACAAATGGAGCAACTAAAAGAATAATTACTAAAATTAATAAAATCCAATTTTCATGTTTCATTAGTCATCACCAGTTGGAATATCTTTAGGATTAATAACATGTAATTTTTCTAAAAGTTCAGGTTTATATGCAAGTAAACCATTCCATATAATGACAGTAAGTAAACCTTCAGCAATACCTAATGGTATTTGAGTAGGCATAAATACTATAAAGAATTTAGCAAATGCTAATCCAAAATTAGGTACAGGGAAAGCACATGCAAGTTCAACAGAAGTAACAAAGTAAGTCATAATATCTGCAATAAATGCAGTTAAAAAAATTGAAACTTTTGTATTAACATTAGCTTTAAGACAAGCTTTATAAATTAACCAACCTACAAGAGGTCCTACAATACCCATAGATACACAATTTGCACCTAAAGTAGTAATTCCACCATGAGCTAAAAGTAAAGCTTGGAAGATTAATACAATAGTTGCAAGTACACCAGTAATAGCTGGTCCAAATAAAGCTACACCTAAACCATTACCACATGGATGAGAACAACTACCAGTTACAGAAGGCATTTTTAATGAAGATAAAACAAACATAAATGCACCAGATACTGCAAGTAATGCTTTTGTTTCTGGATATTTCTCTGTAATATTTTTAATTTGATAAATTCCATAACCAACAATAGGTATCATAATAATATACCATATAAGACACCATAATGGTGGAAGGAATCCTTCCATAATATGCATTATTAAATCTCTCCTTAATTTTTTATGAAAATCAAATTAACTTAATTAAAAATTAAGTATAATTGATATATATTAATATAAACTAATAACTATTTAAATATTTCCAAAGAATAAAGAAAAGTTATTTTTAAAATAATTAAATAAAAATTGTTTTATATAAATATTATATTAAATAAGTATATAAAATTTAAGTATAATTTAAAATAATTATAATATAATTTAAAAAAATGAAACAATGAGAAAAATAAGCTAAATATAATTAATAAGATGATTAAAATATGATAAAATAATAAAACATATAACTAATAATATCACATTTAATTAAACATTAACATGAAAAAATGATAAAAAAATATAAAAATTTTAAAATATACTTTAAAAAAAGATAAAAATTAATAAAGTAAACTTTAAATAAAATAATTTAACTTAATTAAAAAATCCTAAAAATAAATAAAAAATAAAGATAAAAATTAATAAACTAAACTTTAAATAAAATAATTTAACTTAATTAAAAAAATAAATAAAATAATTAAATATTAAAGAATTTTCTAGTATTTTCATATACTTGAATTCCAAGATCATTAGAATCTAAATTCATTTCTTTAGCAATTCTATTAAGAATATGTGGTAAATATTTAGGTTCATTTCTATGTTTTTTAGGTTTAGGTTTTAAATCACGTGGAATTAAAAAAGGACCATCTGTTTCAATCATTAATTTATTAGGCGGTATATGTTTTACTGCTTCTCTTAACTCATCACCACGTCTTTCATCACATATCCAACCAGTTACGCCAATAAAACACCCAAGAGATAAATAATCTTCAACCTCATATTTATCTCCTGTAAAACAATGAACTACAGATTTTTTAGCAACATTTGGAAATTCTCTTAAAATCTTTGAAAAATCAGAATATGATTCTCTATCATGTAAAAATACAGGCATATCTAACTCTTCAGCAAGTTCTAACTGTTTTTTAAACCATTTTCTTTGTATGTTTTGTGGAGAATAATTACGATTATAATCAAGCCCACATTCACCTATAGCAACAACTGAATCATTTTTTGCAAGTTTTTTTAATGTAGGAATAGTATTTTCATCACATGTTTTAGCATCATGTGGATGAACTCCTGCAGTAGAATATAAAATTCCTGGATATTTTAAAGCATAATCAGAAGCTAAAATACTTGAATTAATATCTGATCCAGTAATAATTGCTTTTGAAACACCAACTTTATTTGCATTAATCATGACATCCTTACGATCTTTATCATATGATTTATGCATTAAATTTAATCCAATATCTATAAATTCCATAATATCACGAATATTTTATAAAATTAATAAATAAAATAATATAATAAATTTATATTATACACCAAATATATGAGTGTAATATTTAATGTTTAATTGAATCTTTATTATCATTATTTAATGTATCAATAATTTTTTCTAATGGTAAAACTGCTTCCATTGTACCTAGATAATTATCTTCTTCATCACGTAAAGCATAGTAATTAATTAATACTTTTTGATGTTTTTTAGATCCAAGAACATACATACTATCTCTTTTTCCAGATTTAAAATCTTCAATTAAACCACGTACAACTGGTTCAACTTTTTTAGGATGGCATGCATAAACTTTCCTATTAAGAGCAATATGAGGTCTTTCAAATAATTTTTCACCTTCATCAAAGAAACGATTAATATCATTTTCATCAATTATAGTTATTTCAACTGGAAGGAGATTTAATACAGCACGTAATTGTTTTAAACTAATTACACCACCAGGTAAATTTATTTTATCATCATTAACAGTTGTATATTTAATATTTTCACTTACTTCATCCCATTTAGGAATTTCATCAATTAAACAAGGACCATAAACATCAAAATCACGTGCTATTTCAATCCATTCTTCTTTCTTAAAATATTCAGCACATAATGGGAATAAAATATTTTCTTCTTTATATACCATTTCTTTAATACGTTTTAGTAATTTTTTAATATCCTCTTCTTTACCTTCAGTTTCATGTATAATCCCAGATAAAGTATCAAGAATTTCATCTTCAACTCCCCACATTACATCAGAAGGTCCAGGGAAATTATATTCATCTTTTAATAATGGAAATATTAACTCATCTTTTTTACCATAATGTTTTGTAATATTTTTAAGGATTTTCAATTTTTTTCTAATATTTAAAGCAGATTTTCCATTATTTAAATCTTCTTCAATTTCATTAACAAGTAAATTAATCTTATTATTTTCTAAAACTAGAACATTAATTGGATGACCTTTAATTTTCATATATTCTGCTGCTTTACTTGCACCTTCACTATCTTCATCTTCACCAAGCATAGAATTTGCTTCTTGTTTACCAAGTTCCATTTCTGTTTCTAACATTTCCATTCTTTCAGCATCAGTCATATCATGGAATAAAGCTGCATGAACATCACATAAACGTTGTACCTCATTTAAATCAAAACCTTCTCCAATAAGAGTTTGTTCTGCTTTTGCTATTTCTTTAGCAGAAACATGTCTAAAATTATCTTTAAACTCTTCTTGAATATTTTCTAAAGGTTCACCATTAGATAATCTTTTTATATAACTTTTTAATAATTCAACACGTTCAGATGGATTATTTGCTTTTTGTTTATTAATATCAGATTTTTCATTATTAATAACTTCAAAACCTTCATCTTCAAATTTTTTAATAATTTTATCTAAAGGAATATTTTTAATTTTTGAACCTTTAGGTATGGTTACAATTTGCCCCATTGATTCTAAATTTTGTGAAATAGCTTTAAAACCTAATTCAATCATAATATCTTTAACTTCTGGATATTCTTTTATTAATTCTGCAACTGGTTTATTTAAATCAAGTATTTTCATATTAATCACCATAATAAATTAAATAATTTTTTTAAATTATACTTAATTATAATATTATAAATTAATAATAATAAAATTTTAGATACAAAATATTAATAATTTCATATTAAAGATTATATAAAAAAATATTAATCCACAAAAAACAAAGAAAAATAATATAATTTTAAATATAAAAAATACCAATTTAATTTTCTTATAAACACCATATGAAAATAATATTTATTAATTTTAAAGACTAAAAAATAAAAAAATAATAAATATAAAAAATATAATAAAAATATAAGAATTTTTAATTAAAATATATAAAAATCTTAAAGTAGTGAAAATATGATTGTTAAAAACAATATTATATTAGCATTAGATGTAATGACAATGGATGAAGCAATAAATATATGTGAAAAAGTATCAAAGCAAATAGATACTATAAAAATAGGATATCCATTAACACTTGCAGTAGGAACAAATTGTATTGAACAATTAAAAGATCAATTTGGATTTAAAATTATATGTGATTACAAAGTTGCAGATATTGGTCCAACTAATGATAAAATAGCTGATATTACTTTTTCACATGGTGCAGATGGACTAATCTGCCATGGATTTGTAGGAAAAGATAGTGTTGAAGCATGTCTTAATAAAGCTAAGGAATATGGAAAAGATTTATTTTTACTTACTGAAATGTCACATCCAGGAGCTAAAAAATTTTTACAACCAGTAGCAGATGATATTGCTAAAATGGGTGTTGAAATGGGAATAAATAATTATGTAGCACCTGCAACAAGATTAGATAGACTTCAAGACATTAGAAATATTGTAGGAAAAGATGCATTTATTATATCACCAGGTGTTGGTGCTCAAGGAGGAAGTGCAAAAGAAACACTTAAAATATCTGATGCTGTTATTGTTGGAAGAAGTATTTATCAATCAAATAATCCAGAAGAAGCTGTTAAAAATATTTTAAATAAATAAAATTTTAAATTTATTTAATTTTTAATTAAATAATTTTTTTAAAGATTCTATAACGTTAAAAACAATAAAATTTTAATTAACTAAGTTTTAAAAGATATTATAAAGTTTAAAATAATAAAATTTTAACTAAATTTATAAAAAAAGAAAAAAATTCATTAATTAAAATGAATTTTAAAAAGAACTATTTTTCTATATAAATTGGAATATTCCACCTTAAACTATTAAAGTTTCTATCATTAGAATAATAAGTAACTACGAAGTTATTTTTACCTAATTTTAAATTTTTATTTAAGTAATAAACAAAACCATTTCTATCAGTTTTTTTAATTACATATTTAGAAAATGAATTAACTCCAACAGTTACATATTTACCAGACATAGCTTTTTTATTAAATGTGAAATTTAATCCTAATGATTTACCTTTCTGTAAATGATATGTTAAGTAATACTTATTATTATTCACATAAACATTGTAATAAACATTTTTAAAAGAAAGTAAAACACTTGCTTTATTTACAGTAACTGTAGTTTTTTTAGCTAAATAAACACCTGCAGAGTTAATTTTAGCTGTAACTCCATATCTTCCAACACCATTATTAACAGAAAATATTGCTACACCTTTTGAATTAGTTAATTTAGTGTAAGTCCTACCAGCAATAGTAAAGAAAACTTTTTCTCCAGAAACAGATTTACCTCTGTAGGTTAAAGTTGCTGTAAAAGGAGCATTTGGATCTTGAAAAGTCTTAGTAAGTTTTTTAATATTTAAATTAACATATTTCTTATTCCATTTATAAACTGTTATTTTTGATGATTTTGAAATTTTAATACCATATTGATTTAAGGTTGCAGTTGCAATATAAGATTTTGGAGCTAAATTAATAGCTAAATATGCAATACCATTATTATTAGTTCTAATTTTATAATTAGATTTTCCAATTTTAACATAGATATCTTGGTTTACAATAGGTTTACCATCATATGTAACTAAAACAGTGTAAGTTTTACTATCTTTATATTCTTTATTTAAATTTGAAACTTTTACATTAAGTTTAGATTTATCCCATTTTAATACTTTAATACTAGAATTACATTTAATGTTTGTATCAGGAATTGAAGTTATTGCATTATAATCTCCAGGATGTAAATTGATTTGAAGATATGCCTTACCTTCATTATCAGTAAGAACTTTATAATTCACACCAAGTATATTAATAATTACACTAGCATTTTTAACTAAATCTCCATTAGAATTTCTAACAATAACTACAAGTTTTGTACCATTTCTACAATACATTGTAATATTATCTGCAGTTAAATTTAAATTATTATTAGGAATAGCTATATAAGTTTTTTGAGATTGAGATTCAATATAAGTTATATTATCTTCTGTAGAACTTATATTATTATACTTAGTAATAATTGTATAATTACCAATATTAGAAGGTGTCCATGTAAAAATAGCTTTATTACCTTTAACATCTTTAGTTTGGTTAAATACAGTTATGTTACCATTTAATATTTTTATAGTTACATTACCAATATTAATAATTTTATTATTATCAGTAGAAACATTAACAGTAATATTAATAGGATCATAAACTCCAGAAGAGTTCACAACATCAATATCTGTACTTGTATTAAGATTATTAATTGTTTCATTTTCTGTAATGTTTCCAGTATTATTTGTAATATTTTCATTAGTTGTATTATCAAGTTCATTGATAATATCTGAACTAAAAACTGATACAGAAGAATTATCAATATTAGTTAAAACTGTATTATTAGATGAATCTGTAGCAGAAACACTTGTAATACATACTAAAATAATTATAAATAAACTTAAAATAATAAATTTATTATAATTCTTCATTATATCCTCCAATAATTTTTTTAATAACTATTATAATATTTAATTTCTTAAAATTAAATATTAATCAAGTTTTTAATGAAAAATAAAGTTAATTTTATTAATCATATATTATACTTTATAAAAAATAAATATATAAATATTTCCTTAATAAAATTAAATAAAAAACAAAATAAATTAAATAATGTTTAAATATTTATAAAATTTAATAAACAAGAATATAAAATATAATAAAAAATAATAAATAAACTTATATGTATGTAAAATATTTTTGATATTTTAAAAAATTAATATAAATTAAAATAAATTACTAAAGCTTAAAAATAAATAAAAAAGAATTAAAAATATTATTACATAAAAAAATAAATGGCTTTAATAAAGTTAAATCTTTAAATAAATAAATTTTCAAAGAAAAAAAAACTAAAAATTAGAAAAATAATGAAAAGTATATAATTTAAAAGTTTAAATTAACTAGATATTTTTTAAATAAAACCTTTCTATATATATACTTTAAAAATCTAAATTAATTAGATAATTTTCAAATAAAATCCTTCCAATTTCATAGGATACTTCAAAACATAAGAAAAAGACAAAAGTCCAAATATTTAAATATCCAAAGAGTGCAAGAATTAAAACTACAACTTTCATTGTAAATCTATAATCAAAGAAATACATTAAAAATTTACTAGCAGAATAAATCTTTTCATTATCATTTCCAATTTCATCAATTAATGCAGATAAAATAATAATCCCAAGTATTATTAAATTTAAATGAGGAATTGATAAAAAGTATAGTAAAACCAAAAATACAGCTAATGTAACTATATGATGTATACCATCAACCTTTAAACCAAGTAAATTTCCAATTAATATTCCAATAAAAATATATGCACCATCAACATTTGAACCAGTAACTATTGCACAAGTTATTCCACATAAAACTCCAACTAAACTTGCAAGAACTTTATTATGTTTTTCATCATAAATATCATCAGATATTTTCATGAAAAATCCAGACAATGCATAAAGTATTGGTAAAATAATAAATTCCACTAAAATAACCTCTAAAAACTATAAAAATTCATTTTAAATAATAAATCCAACTAAATAGCTAAAACTATAAAAGCACAATTATTCATTGAAAGAATCCATAGCACCAGCATATATAAGTGGGAATAATATAGTAGTATCACCTATAACAGTAACTAATTTAGATTCATGTTGTGCTTTAGACCAACTAATAGCTTCTTCAAGAGGTGCACCACTGAGACTTCCAGTTTCTGGTCTATCCATTGTAATTTGAATACCAGAATCAATACCTCCTTTTAAAAGAGTACACGCTAATGTATAATGTTTAGGAATACTTCCACCTAACATTATTGCACCTGTTTTTTCTTTTTCAAATACGATATCAGATAAATGATGCATATCTCCAACAGCATCTACTGCAAGATTGTGATCTTGAGTAAATATCCATAATTGAAGACCAATCATACTATCAATAAGTCCTGGTGAAAAAATATGAACACCATGTTCTGCTGCAAGATGTAAAATAGAATTCTCATCATCAATTAAAAGTCCAAATTCATATAATAATTTTTCAATAGATATAATACTTTTATCTTTATCATTATCATATTTTTTACAAATAACCTCTAACATTTCAGTAATCCTATATTCAAATACTTCAAAGTCATCATTTTGTGTATAAACATCAGCTATTCTTCCAATTCCAGCATCATTAAGTTCAACATCATTATGGCCAAAATCTTTATAGTGTCTTCCACCAAATGCTTCAACCATATCATGAGTTAAATTAGCACCACTAGTAATTAAAACATCAATTTCTTCTTTTCTAATCATATCTGCAATAACATTACGAAGACCACCAGGAACCATAGGACCTGCAACTGAAAGAAATACTTGCATGTTTTCATCATTAATCATATCAACAAGAAGATTTCTTGCTCTTGAAACTCTTCCAGAACCTAAAACACCAGAAGAATCAAATTCATCAATAAGCTCACTAACTTTCATATCATGTTTAAGTTCAATTTGTTTAACTTTATGAGCTTTAATTTTCGGATTAACCCTTTTTGAAATATTATCTAAACCTTTATTTTCTTCCATAATACCACATAATAAAAAAATGAATATATTAATAATTATAATACAAAATTCTAATTTTAAGATTTAAAAAAGACTATTAAAATTAAAAACAATAAGCAATTGTTTTTAAATAGTCATAAAAAACATTAACTTATTAAAATAAGAATTATATAATTATATATATCATATAACATTTATAATATTAATGAATTATTTAAAAAAATAAAGATTAAATTAAAACACAACAACGGTTAGTGGTATTATGGGATTTATGGAAAAACTAAATAAAAAAGGTATTTATAGTGATTCTATAAGTGAAAGAATCCATTCTATTGAAACTGAAAATTTAGATTTAGAAGAACTTATTGATGTTGCCCGTAATGATGAATCATGGGAAGTAAGATCTGCAGCATATATGAGAATAGGTTCTGAAGATTATGGTTACTTAGAAATCGCATATAATGATGGTAATATAGAAAATGCACTTAAAGCTGTAAGAAGTATTAAAAATATAGATTTACTTGATGACCTTGCACTTAAAGCTAGAAACGACCAAGTAAGGAAAGTAGCAGTTGCAAAAATTAGAAACAAAAGAATTCTTAAAAAAGTTGCATTAGAAGATCAAACTCCTACTATTTGTAATATTGCATTATCAAGAATAAATGAGGAAAAATTATACAAAGAAGCAGCAATTAGAAATTCTAATTTCACAGTTGGAAAATTTGCATTAAGTCAAATAACATCTATTGAAGATATCTATTGTATTGCATTAAATAGTAAATGTAAAGAAACACGTTTCATTGCAACAGATATAATAGAAAATGAAGATATATTAGAACAAATTGCTATTAAAGATGAAGACATTGATGTTGGTATTATTGCAGTAAATAAAGTTAAAGATGAAAATAAACTTAAAAAAATTGCATTAAATAGTAACTGTCTTAATACACGTGGTATTGCTACAGATAGAACTTATGATTTAAACTCTTTAAAAGAAATTGCAATTGCAAATAGAAATAACGATATGGCATATATTGCACTTGAAAAAATAGAAGATAATGATATCTTAAGAGAAATTGCATTAACTGCAGATAAAGAAGAATTTAAATTAGCAGTAATTGACAAGATATATGATGAAAAAAGTCTTCTAGATATTGGTCTTAATAGTAAAAATGATACTATTAAAAAAGTAATTGTTAAAAAAATCGATGATGATGATATGCTGAAAGAATTATATATTAACAATAAAAATCCACAGCTTAAAGATGAAATTGTTAAAAAAATCGATAATGAAGATATATTATATACAATTTATGAAGAAGATGAAGATTTAAAAGTTAAAAAGGATATTGTTAAAAAAATTAACAATGAAGGATATCTTAAAGAAATACTTGAAAACTCTAAAAACTCAAATATTAGAAAAATCATTGTAGATAAAATAGAAGATAAAGAAATTCTTAAAATAATAAGTAAAAAAGATACAGTATGGGAAATACGTGCAGTAGCTAATGAAAAATTAGGAAATACTGAGGAAGCACTTAAAGAGATTTTAAATAATACAAATGATTCAGAAATATTTTATGAATCATATGATGAATTAAAAAATGAAGGTATAAGTATACCTGAATTTATTAAAAACAAAAAATGTTTTATGGATACATTACTTGTACCTTATGAAAAAACATTATCTTATTATGAGAAATTAGATGAAAGATATCCATTAAAACAAGAAGAAAATTCTGAAGATAATAAAATTAATGTAATTAAAGAACATGAAAAACAATGTAGAGAGAAAATAAAATTATTTAAATCTAAAATCAATGAAATCAGCTCAGAAGGAAAAGAAAAAATATTGATTCTTGCTTTAAATGAAAAAAATTATGAATCACATAAAGTAGCAGTACAAATGATTGATGATAGAGAAACTTTAGCTAAGATTGCTGAAAATGAAGACGAATATCCAAGAATCCGCAGATTAGCTCGTTCAAAACTTGAAGAAATAGATAATATTGTTATTATTTAATTTCTTTAACTTTTTTTCTTAAAGTTTTTTATTAGTATTTTAATAATAAATTATTTAAAAACCAGTTTATCTAAACCTCTTATTTTAAAACCTTAAAATTACTCAATTAAGAACATAATCTATTTAAAAACAAGTCCTTCAAAACTTCTTATTTTAAAACCTTAAAAAAATATCTAAAATTACTATTTTAAAAATAACAAAATAAAAATTATCTAAAACTAAAAAAATTATTATTTTTAAAACCTTAAAAAATATCTGAAAATAAAATTTCAATAAATTATAAAATATAAAATAATTAATAAATTAATAAATTAATTAAAAAAAGTAGAATAGTTAATATTTTAACTATTTATAGGGAATTTTTCAAGATTAGTCATTGATTCAATTAAATCAGTTCTTGTAACAATTCCAACAGGATCATTATTATCATCAGAAATAATTAATCTTCCAATTTTATGATTATACATTATTTCAACAGCATTAGCAATTTTCATATCTTTATTTACAGTAACAACTTTAGGAGACATATAATCACTAACTTTTGCATCTTCATCTCCTTTAGCTACTGCTTTAACAACATCAGTAACTGTTAACATACCTACTGCGATTTTATCTACAATAATTGGTGCACCATCAATTAAATTTTTTGAAAATATTTCTGCAGCTTCACGAATACTATTATTAGAAGTTAAAGTAATTAAATTTGTACTACCAATTTCAATAACTGTTTTTTTAGGAATACTACGAATAGTAGTTGTTTCAAGAAGTATTATATTATCAGTATCATCTCTACCTACAACTTTACCAATTACTCCAAGATTATTTACAGGTGTAGGTCCTACTTTAATAGTATCTCCAATATTTAATAATTTAATATTACCTAAAATTTTAATAGCTGCTTCACATTCAGCAGGATGTGGTACACTAGTAAATTCTATTTTTGCAACAGATAAATTTTCTACCCTATTATTATCTTTAAAAATAGGCACTTTTGAACTTTGATCAGTAATAGGTATATTCAAATTATGATAAGCTTCGATTGTTGGTTTATATCCTCCTCTTGGTCCTGGAACCCCTTTAACAAGTCCAAGACTTCTAAGAGATTGCATTTGATTTCTTATGGTACCTGGATTTCTACCCATAACTTCTGCAATTTCTTCCCCTTTTATAGATTTTCCATCAGAGGATTGATATAAATTAATTAAATTTTGTAAAATTTCTTTTTGCACTGATGTTATCATGATTAATACCTTCTTAATAAACTTTAAGAATTTATAATTATAATTAATGATAATTTATATTTTATTATATTAAAACTTTGTTAAAAAATTTTAAAAAATTAAATTTATAATGATAGATTTTTTAAAAAAAAATACTTAAAAGAAAAGATAAAAGAATGATTAATAGAAAAACCATTTTAAAACTTATATATAATCAAATAAAATTATTAAGATAGATATTTAGAATAAATAAAAGTTTTATAAAGAAAAAAAATCTAGAAATAAATAAACTTTCATGAAAGATAATTAAAAATTATATTCTAACATGATAATTAAACATGATTTAAAAAATATACAAATAAAGATTCAAAAATTTGTTTAACTATTTTAAAAGATAATATCTAAAGTTTTAATTTACTAAATTAACTTAAATTTAAATTTATTTAAAAATAAAAAATAAATAGCTTATTAAAAACTTAAATTATTAAATATTAATTTTTATAAAAAAAGAATTTAATATAATAAAAAAAATAAAAGAAGATATTAAAATCTTCTAAACTATTTTCTAAATCTACTAAATGGAACAATACCAAGTATACCTAAAACTACAATTAAAACATACAATGGATTACCAGTATCTTTTAAATTAACAGCAGTAACATTAGAATCATTAGAACCATTATCATTTAACTCTATAACACTTACACTATCTTCTGTATCATCAGGATTAATAACTAAAGAATTAGTATTATTTGTACTAGTATTGTTACTTATATCAGTATTATTACCTGTATCATTAGTAACATCAGTATTATTTGTTGTATTAGTAGTGTTATTACTTGATTCTGGAACATCAAACTCAGTTACCTTAAATCCCCATAAATCACCACGGGAACGATTAGTATTTTCAAAACCTAAAAAATCAAATACCCTGTAATGAGTTTTATTAGTCCATTGCACAGCACCAGTATTATTTACACGGAATCCACTATTATATTTATCAACAACTGCTTTAGGTATAGAACTTAATCCATCATAGTCATAAAGACTATTATAAAATTCCCAAACCATAGATTGTACAATAATACTAGTAGGAACAACATCATTATGATAGTTCATTATTGGATCATAATAAGAATAAAACATTATTTTTAAATATTCACCAATAGGAGTACCATTTGTATAGTACCAATGTCCTTTAACTACTTCAGTATCATTAGCATCAACTGGTCTAAATGAATCATTCCAAAAAATAGGATAAGTTTTACTATCATTAGTTTCTATATATCCACCATCTTTAATAGAATAAGCATTATAACCATTGCTCATAGTTACATTATTAAAACAACGAGTATCACTTGTATAACTAACACGATTTCCATTTTCATCAAAATAATAATCATTAGGATTCACATATTCTGAATCAGTTAAATCATCATTATGATCATTATACACATATTCACCAGAATTATTAACTCCAAATGTATCATTTGTATTCGAATCATTAATAATATTATTTACATTTGCTGCACCAACAGAACTGGTACACAAAATAAATATAGTAAATAAAACCATACATAACAATTTTTTATTAAAAATCATCATATCACCCTCAGAATTTATAAAACAAATATAAACTCTTTTATAGAATATTAAACTTTACAACCAATATATTTTAAAAATTAAGTAAAATATATTCTATTTATATATATTTTATTAATAAAAATATATTACTATATATATTTATATAATATATATAATTTTTTATAAGTTTATATCATTATTAAACAGTTAAAAATCAAAATTAAATATAAAAACTTAAAAATAGTGAACAAATATCATTTTTAATAAAATATTTCAAATCTGTTGAAAATTATTTTTTATACTCAAAATTTAAATATAAAAAAAGTTTTTTTTAAAAATAGAATAATTTCAGCAGATTAATAATTCAATAATAAAATAAGAATAAAATAAAATAAGAATAAAATAGAAATTAATAAGAATAAATAAGAATAAAAATAAATAAGAATAATTGTCTCTCGATTTAAAATAATAAATATAAAATAGATTAAATATTAAAAAATAAATAAATTAATCTTTTATTATTAAAATATTAAATTATTATTAATAATTTAGATTACATACTGTTTTACATCAGACCTAATAACACTAGATGCACCCATACTGGTTATTCCATCTAACATTTCTGGGAAAGATTTTTTATTAATCAAAACATTAATTTGAGAATAATTTTTACCTTTATTTACAGTAGGTTCATGAGAACAATAATTATTATCTATTAAATATTTACATATATTCTCTACTTTTGAATTATCAATATTAAATTTAACATCAAAATATTTTTTAGCAGTAATAGCACCTAATAACTGTTCAAAAATCATATTTGCTTTATCCATTTTCTCTCCAGTACATGCAATACCTGCATATAAACCTGCTGAAGAATGTAAAATCACTTCAATCTGTTTAAGTCCTGCTTTTTTAAGACTTGAACCAGTTTGAGTATTATCAACAATAAAATCTGCTCCTTTTGCAATATAAGTTTCAGTTGCACCATCAGAATTTATAACTTGAACTTGTTTATTATCTCCATCAGTTAAACCTCTTACTTGTACAAAAGGAATTGAATCTCCAAATAATTCTTTATAACCTTCATTTTCCATAATAAACTTTCTAGTTAAATTAGGATACTCTGTAAAACATAAAATAGGATTATCTCTTTCCTTACATGATCTAAAGAAATCAGTTAAATTATCAAATGGAGAATCATTAGGAATAGCTACAACAAGATTAGTTTCACCATAATTTAAATCTCCAATTTTAATTATTTGATTATCTTGCAATACAGATTCTTCTTTTACCCAATCTTCACCAACAATAGCAATATCAATCATACCTCTATTAAGTTCTACAGGTGAACTTTGAGGCCTATTTAAATATGCATCAATATCATCATCATTTAAGAATTTGATATCATAATCTTCATTTTCAGGTTCATAACCTTTAATTTCATAACCTGCATCAACAAATAATTGATGAGTATTTCCACGATTTACATTATTTAAACTTCCTTTTGGAAGTCCTAATCTAATTTTTACCATAATTATAACCTCTATAAGATAATTCTTAATAAAATTATAAATTAAAAACCTTAACTAAATAACTCTTAATAAAATTATAAATTAAAAACATTATTTGTTTTAATTTTAAATTATAAAAATTAAAAACATTAATTATTATAAATAAAATCCAAATAATAAATCATAATGGTTTCATCATTAAATCCATTATTGAATAAGGTTCATCTTCTTTTTTATCTTGTGGTTTATCCATTCCAGGCATTCCGGGGATTCCTCGTTTTAAGAAATCTTTATTTTGTCTTTTAGAAATATCAGAGAATATTAATTTATATGCATCACATTGAGGATCTACTGCTTTTGGAGTATGACTTGCTACAATACCATTATATGGGCAACCTCCTCTACAAAACTTAATGAACTTACAATCACTACAGTTTTCATCAACATATTCATTAAATTCTTCTAATTTTTTCCATGCATCAGAATTTTCTAAATCTTTTGGACTAGGTTTATCTTTAACATTAGCCATTACATAATCATCCATTCCAACAAACCTATAACATGGATAAATACTACCATCATAACCTACTGCAAGTGTATCTCCCATACAATTTGCAAAAGTACATAATGTTCCATGACGAATTAAACTACTTTTTGCCATATGATCAAAATCTTTAATCTGGAATTTATCAAGATCATAAAGATATCTATCAAGTAATGAAACCATTAATTTACCATAATCTTCTTGATTTAATGCCCATGAATCTGCATTATCACCTCTTAAAGATGGAAGAGCTGAATGTATTTTAACAGTTGCATGCATATCCTTAAAGAAATCATAAATTTCATTAGCATAATCTTTAGAATATGAAGTAAATGTACATACATAATTAACAAATAAACCATTATCTTCTGCAAGTTTTACAGATTTCATAGTTTTATCAAAATAATTTTTACCTCTTTGATAATCTGTAATATCCTTAGGACCATCAATACTTGTACTTAATGCAACATTATTCTCTTTTAATAATTTAACAATATCTTCATCAAGAAGCCAAAGATTAGATTGCATTGAATACCCATTAATATTTTTTAATTGATTTAAAATTGGAAAAGCTTCTTTATAAAATTCATATCCAGCAAGTAATGGTTCTCCACCATGAAAAGTAAAATGAACTGGTTCATTATTTCTAAAAATTTCTAACCATTCTTTAATATCTTGAATAATATTAATATTCATTACTTCTGCACGTTTATCTGAACCCCAGCAATATTTACAGTTACCTGGACAATTAAGTGTTGGTATTATCATTACATGAAATGGCATTTTATCACTATAATAAAATAATTAATAATTTAAAAATTTAAAAAAAAGATAATAAGTAATTTCTAGTGAAATTACATGATTTTGTTTAATTCTTTAATAATTTTATCTTTAGGATCATTTGAATGGTCTTCACCTTTTTCAAATACGTATCCACAATTTGTACATCTGAAATATGCAGTTTCTGCATGTGCTAAATGATTATCAATAATTTTACGGCGTACAGTTTTATCAGTTGAACCACATTTAGGACATTTAGCAATTAAATCTTCTACTTTCATTATCTCACCTTATAAATTATATAATCTTATATTTAATAATAACTTACATTTATAAATTATTAATATTCAAAAACATTAATTTCCACAGCAATAGATTAAAATAAATAAATAATATTATTCACTATTAATATCATCATATTCATAAGTAGGTTTTAAAAGAAACATGATGTTTAAAGATGCAAAACCATCTTCATAAACAGGATTAATCTCAAAAGTAAATTGATCTAACCAATCAATAAGATTAATTAACTGTTTAGAGTTAATACCAATATTAAGATATATCTCAAAACCTTCTTCAAAAAACTTAGTTTCTTCTCTTAAAAAGATACCTTGACCATATAAATTATATTCTAAATCCATCATTGCATTTTTAATTTCTTGAGAATCATGACTAATTTTACCGAGATCAAGATCATGAATAACTTTAACTAATTTTTCTGGAAATTCCTCATCATATGGAAAATTTTGTTCCTCATATTCATTCATAGTGTCAAAATCTTTCATTAATTGAATTTTTTCTTCATCAGTATACATAACAATCACTTTATAAAACAAAATAAATAAAATTAATTAATTCCTTTTAAAAATTCTTATAATTTTATCTTTACAAATATTTAAAAGTACACCAACACCATGTGTTACAGGATTTTTTGTAGAACCATCAACATCATAACGTACAGTAATAGGTACTTCTTTTATTCTAAAACCATTTTCTGCAGCATCAACAAGCATTTCACTTTCAATACCAAAACCTGTATCTTTAAATCTAAAACAATCACAACATTTAGATGAAAATGCTCTAAATCCACTTTGAGAGTCAGTAACATTACAACCTGCAGATATATTAGTAGCTTTATCTAAAACCTGTTGACCAACCCTTCTATATGCAGGAGTATTTTCTTCAGGTCCATTCATATATCTACTACCATTTACAAAATCTGCTTCATCATTAATAATAGGTTCAATTAATTTTGGAATTTCATCAGGATTATGTTGACCATCACCATCAATTGTAATAACAATATCATATTTATCCATAATTGCCTGAAAACCAGATTTCAATCCTTCACCTTTCCCTAAATTCTCTGCATGAGTTATTATTTTAGCTCCAGCAAGTTTAGCAATTTTACTAGTTGCATCAGTACTTCCATCATCAATAATTAAAACATCATCAACATATTGTAATGTTCTTAAAATAACAGAACCAATTGCTACTTCTTCATTAAATGCAGGAATTAAAGCTATTATTGATTTATCCATTAAAACACCTAATAAGCTAATATAAATAAAATTAGAAATTTAAATATAAAAATCTATAAAAAAAATAAACCTAAATAAAGTATTAATGAAAAAAATAGAATAATTATTCTATTCTATAATAATCTTTCATCCATTCAACTGTTTTTTTAATACCTTCTTCAGGAGTAACTTTAGGATTGTGTTTTAAATCACGAATTGCTTTAGAACAATCAACTGTTTTTACTTTAGTAGTAAATGGCTCAGGTGGTGTATAAGTTACAAGTGAATCATCTTTTCCACATGCATCTAAAACAATATCAGAATATTCTTTAATATCTTTTTCCCATTCTGGTTTACTACCTACATTATAAACTTCACCAGGAATAAAATTATCTACAATATTAGCAAAAGTATTTACAGTATCTCCTACATAGTCAATAATTCTTTTATGTCCCATATGAACTGAATAAGGTAAATCATGTAATGCTTTATAAATAAAAATTGGGATAAAACCTTTATATGGAGAATATGCTTCATGAGGACCATAACAATTAAGAGGTCTTACTCTAACAGTTTCAGTATCAAACATAGAAGCAGAATTCATAACCATTAATTCTCCAGCCCATTTACTAATAGCATAATCATTCATTTGATATGTTTCATTAATTGGATGTGTTTCCATAAGATCTTCTGTAATTATTCCTTTATAATCACCATAAACTTCACAACTTGAAAATGAAATCATTCTAAAACCAAGTTTTTCTTGAAGTCTAATCATATTTTTTAAACCAATAACATTAGTTTCCCATAAATTTTCATAATATGCTTCACCATTCCAACGACCATACTCTGCTGCTAAATGATAAACATAATCAAATTTATCATTATCTTCAAATATTCTTTCAATTTGACGATAATTCCTTACATCTCCTCTTACATAATCAGAATATTCATCAGAATATAAATCTGCTTCATCTTCATGATGTAATAAATCAACAGATAATACTTCATGACCTCTACTTCTAAGTTCATTAACAAGATTAGTACCTATAAATCCTGCTCCACCAGTAACTAAAATTCTTTGAGTTTCCATTTTATCTTCCAGATATAGTTTAAATATATTTTACAAAAATTAATATTAAATAAAATCAATTATAACTAAATACATTCTACAAACATTAAATATTAAATCACAAATATTAGAATTAACTAAAACTAAATTCTAAAAATATTATTAAACTTAAAATCAACCTAAACCCAAAAAAGCAAAGATTAAAATTAAATAATAAACATTAAAACCATTTAAAAATTAATTTTAACTAAAAATTAATATTTTAAATTTAATTAATCCTAAAAAAACAAATCATAAATAACATATAACAAGATTATTCAGATTTTACTTTTTCTTTCATATAATTTAAAATTTGATCATGAGCTTCTTCATCTTCAAGAGCAAATTCAATACTAGTCATTAACCATTCCATACGGTTACCAATATCATAAGTATGACCATTAAATATAGAACCATAAATAACATTTAATTTAGCAAGTGCATCAGTTAATTGAATTTCTCCACCTACACCTGGTTCAGTGTTTTCAATATGTTCAAAGATATCCGGAGTTAAAAAGTATCTTCCCATAATAGCAAGATTTGTTGGAGCATCTTTTAAAGCAGGTTTTTCAACAAGCTTATCTATTTTATAAACAGTATCTTCAACTGGTCTACCATCAATAATACCATACCTTTCTACTTTTTCATCAGGAACTCTTTCAACAGCAATAGCTGAAGAATTATATTTTTTATATACATCAATTAATTGTTTAGTACAAGGAACATCTCCTTTAGTTATAGTATCTCCAAGCATTACTGCAAATGGTTCTCCACCAATATGTTTTCTTGCACAATAAATTGCATCCCCAAGACCTTTTTGTTCTTTTTGACGTACATAAGTAATATCAGCTAAATCTGTAATATCTTGAATTCTTCTTAATTCATTTAATTTACCTTTTTCTTTTAAAGAATGTTCAAGTTCAAATGATTTATCAAAATGATCTTCAATAGACCTTTTATTTTTACCAGTTACAATTAAAATATCATCAATACCAGATGCTACTGCTTCTTCAATTACATATTGAATAGTTGGTTTATCAAATACAGGTAACATCTCTTTTGGTTGTGCTTTTGTTGCAGGTAAAAATCTAGTTCCAAAACCTGCTGCAGGAATAACTGCCTTCATCTTATCACCTTAAAAAAAATTTTAATAATATTTATAAAATCTAAATAAACTTTATTAATATAATCTTTAATTTATATCTTTAAATAAGTTTACATTTTTAAAAATATTAAATAAAATAAAATTATGAAAAAATAAAATTTAAAGTATTTAAATAATTCTTAAACTTAATTAAAAGTATAAATATATAAAATAAGCAAATTAAAATTCATAAAAAACAAAAAACAATAAAAAGTATAAGACTATAAAAAACTATTTAATTTTTAAAACAAATTTATTAAATTTAATTTTTAAGATTAAAGTATTTTAAAATTATTATAAAAAAATAGAAATTCAATTTCCAAAAAAAAAAACACTAAAAATACTACAAAAAATAAAAACCCAAAAATATCAAAAAAATACAACAAAAAATAAAATTCTAAAAAAAGTCATATATAAATGCGGGGAACGGGACTTGAACCCGCGAAGGGACTAACCCAATAGGCCCTCAACCTATCGCCTTTGACCACTCGACCATCCCCGCATATCTAAAAAAAACAATTAAATAAACAGTATTTAACTATTTAGTTGTTATAGTATATAAAGTTTATGGAAAAATTAAGAATTTCACATAAAAAATATTTAGATAATAGAAATTAAAATTTCATTCTAAAATAATATCAACAAATAAATCTTTAGAATCTTTAAGATCTTCAATTAAATCTCTATTTAAATCACAAGAAGCTTTATTTGCTTTAATCATCAATGTTCTTGAACAAATAAAATTACTTTTTCTAAAAACCAAATCTGTCGGATGATTTAATGGTAAATCTGGATGACCATAACCAATAATCTCATCAGATGCATTTTCAGTTTTTAATTTAACAATTATTTTAGTATTAGAATTTCTAAGTTTATTTTTAAAATCTTCTGGAAAATCTAACATAGATTTATTAATATCTAAACCAATAATACAATCCCCAGACTTTGTGAGATTTTGATCTTTAGTAATTTCAAATGTTGATTTATGCATAGCACTTACATTTGGATGTCCTTTTGCTTTAATCTTAAAATTCATAAAAAAAATACCTCATTAAAATAAAAAAAATAAGGTCTATTTAATAGACCACAAATAAATAGATTATAAATACTACAACCATTATCCAGACAGACCAACCTAATTCTTTAGCTTTACCATTTGCTAAACTTGCAAATGCATAAGTGATGAATCCCCATGCAATACCAATTGAAATAGAATAAGTTAAAATCATCATAATAATTGTCATAAATACAGATGCTGTAACCATTAAATTATCCCATTGAATATTTTTCAATTGAGAAATCATCATCATACCAACAATAACTAATGCAGCTGCAGTAACTGGAGCAGTGAATAAAGATAATACTGTAGGTGCAAAGAATAATGAAAGTAAAAAGAATATTCCAGTGAAAACTGAAGTTAAACCAGTTCTACCACCTAAAGAAATACCAGTTGCACTTTCAACATAAGCAGTTAATGTACTTGTACCTAAAATTGCACCAATAATTCCACCAAGAGCATCACCTAAAAATGCTCTATCAATACCTTCAACATGACCAGTTTCTTCATCAACAAAACCACATTTATTTGCTAAAGGAATTAAAGTTCCAGTAGTATCAAAGAAAGTAACAAATAATAATGAAAATAGAATTATTATTAAATTAGGAATATTTGAGAATAATCCTTTAAAACCACTTACAAATGATCCAAATAATGAAACATCAAAACTAGTTGATACCCATTGAGTTGGAACTGAAGGCATTACAATACCATGTCCTATAAATCCACATAAAGTAAAGATTAAACCAATAATAGCAGTTATAACTAAACCTGCAAAAACAGCAAGAGGTACTTTTTTAATATATAATATTAATGTAATAAAAATACCAATAAATGCTAAAAGAGCAGGAGCAGAACATAAAGAACCCATAGAAACAAGAGTTGATGGACTAGAAACAATTATACCTGCACCTTTTAAACCAATAAATGCAAGGAAAAAACCAATACCTGCACCAATAGCTAATTTTAAATCCATAGGAATAGTGTTAAGAATACTTTCCCTTAAACCAGAAATAGTAATAAGTAAAAATATAATACTTGAAACAAAAACAGCAGCTAAAGCTACATTCCAATGATTACCCATAGCAATAATAATTGTATAAGTAAACAATGCATTCATACCCATACCTGGAGCGAGTCCAACAGGATATTTTGAAATAAGACCCATAACAATACAAGAAACACCAGAAGCAAGTGCTGTAGCGAAGAATACACCAGATGCAGGCATTCCACCTTCACTTAACATTGTAGGGTTAACACCTAAAATATAAGCCATAGCTAAAAAAGTAGTTAAACCTGCAAGAAATTCTGTTTTAATATTAGTATTGTTAGAATCTAACTTAAAAAAACCATTTAACATAAAACACCTCAATAAAAAAATAATTATTAAATTAAATAGTTCAAAAATTTATATAAACAATTAGAAATAAGAATTAAAAATAGTATATTCATGTATTATTTTAATAGATAAAACCCTAAATAAATAGAATTTAATTAATTAAAACCACTAAATTTTAATAATACCATCAAACCTTATCTAAAATAATTATTAAAAATATAAATCCTCTAAAACCTTATTCATTAAATAATTATTAAAAATTCATATAATAAATACTAAAAAATTCAATTAAATCATACAAATTATAAAATTTTAATTAAATTTAGTAGTACCTAAAAATAATTATTAAAAAAACATTTAAATTAATATTATATCAATTTAAACAATTTTCTATAAATAAATATTTAAATAAAGGATTTATTAAAATTTCCTATATGATTCCAAAATTAAAAAAACAATATACTAAATTGAATACTAATATTAAAAATCTCTTAAAAATAAAATGCCAAAAATAAAAAACTAAAACAAATATTAATATTACTAAATTCTTAAAATAATTCCAAAAAATAAAGAAAAAACAAACTAAAATAAATATTACTAATTTCTTTAAAATATAATTCTAATAAAAGAAGTGAAAAAAATGAAAGGTTCATATTGTCTTATAATATCATTATCAAAGGAAGATAATTTAAAAATTGGAAGTTTATATGATAATTTAAGATTCAAAAAAGGATATTATGTTTATATAGGTTCTGCAATGAATTCATTAATACCAAGACTTAAAAGACATTTATCAGATAATAAAAAAATGCATTGGCATATAGACTATTTACTTAAAAGTAAATATGCAAGTATAAGTGAAATATTATTTACAGATAGTAAAAAAAGAATAGAATGTGATTTAGCAGAAAATATCTCTTCTAAAGGAGTCGAAATTCCAAATTTTGGTTGTTCTGATTGTAATTGTAATTCACATTTAATATATTTTAAAAATGAAGAAGAAGCTATAAAAAATGTTAAAGATGCATATAAAAGTTTAAATATTGAATTTATGAATTTAGAAGATTTTAAAAATTTAATTAAAAAATGAATCTAATATTAAAAATTGTAAATTATCAGATGAATTTAAAATAATATTTAATTCATAATAAATGATTTGAAAAAGTCTTCAAATTTTTCATCATCCATAGGTTCAGGAATACAATAATCATTATTAGACATTAAATTATCTGCAAGTTTTTTATAATTTTTAGTTTCATCTGAATTAGGATATTTTTCAACAACTGTTTTTGCATCAAGTTCAGCATCTTGAATAAGATTACTTCTTTCTACAACACCAACTACTTTAGATCCTATTTTAGAAGCAAACTCATTAACAATATCTTCTTCATTTTCAACATTTCGTTTATTACAGATAATTCCACCTAAACGGCCTTTAAGCTTTTTAATCCCACGACATATATTATTAGCTGCATAAAGTGACATGTATTCACCAGATGAAACTATATAAACTTCATCAGCATAATCTTTTCTTATAGGTACTGAAAATCCACCACAAACAACATCTCCAAGTACATCATAAAATCTTATATCAATATCATCAGAAAATGCATTTAATTTTTCAAGATATTTCATTGCAACAATAACACCACGTCCTGCACAACCAACACCTGGCTCAGGTCCTCCACTCTCAACACATAAAACATCATTGAAACCTTTAAATACTACATCTTCTAATTTAGGATGCTTATTATCTTTAACAGTATGTATAATTGTTGGTATTCTAGAACCATATAATGTTCTTGTAGTATCTGCTTTAGGATCACAACCTATTACCATAACTTTTAAATCTTCCATACTTAATGCAGCTGATAAATTAGCTACAGTAGTAGATTTACCAATTCCACCTTTACCATAAATAGCTATCTTCTTTTCTGTCATAGTTCACCATTATATGTTTATCAATTAAAGTTTTTATAAAAATATTTTATCTAAATTTTAATAGACTAATTTATTTCACATTTATAATTTAAAAAATCTAAAATAAATTAGATTAACTATAATCTTCACGTTTTAATACTATCTAAATTTAATAGACTAATTCCACATATATAATTTAAACAGTACATAAAAATCTAAAATAAATTAGATTAACTATCATCTTCACGTTTTAGTAATTTATATACAAAATCACTTTCACGTAATTTATAAGGAATAGCTACACCTACATTTACTCCTTTAGGTGCATGATTTATTTTTTTATTATCAATTTCCATAGAATCAATGGTATATCTTACAGAACCTGTTGTAGGACCTTGAATCATTATTTCATCCCCTATTTTTAAATCATCCCAAATCTTAAATTCTGCAACTTTTGGTTTATTATAATAATTTACTACTTTACCAATATCTTTTTTAATATACTTTGATTTATTATTTTCACTTAATTCATATGGAGTATTAAAATAGAATCCAGTGTCAAATCCACGATTAAAGACTTCTTTTAATCTTTCCATCCATTGAGGATTATAAACATAATTTTTACTATTTTTTTCATATAAATCTATAGCTTCTCTATAAACATTTGTTGCAGTAGCACAATAATCAGCAGATCTTGCTCTTCCTTCTATTTTAAATGCATCTACCCCAGTATCCATTAATTCAGGAATATGTTCAATCATAGCCATATCTTTTGGAGAAAAAAATGTAGTCCTATAAGAATTATCATATGCTTCAGAAATAATAAATGATTCTTCATCAGTTTTTAAATCACTATTATTAATAACTTTATCATTAGATTCATAGTCAAAAGTGAATTTCCAATTTTTACGACATGGTTGTAAGCAATCTCCACAGTTTGCACTTCTACCATATAAACCATAGCTTAAAAAGCATCTACCAGATATTGCCATACACATAGCACCATGAATAAATATTTCTGTTTCAATTGGAGATTTTTTACATATTTTTTTAATTTCGGGGATTGATAATTCTCTTGATAGAATAGCTCTTGTAGCTCCTAATTTTTTAAGTGTTTTTAGAACATATGAATTACTTATATTTTCTTGAACACTAATATGTGGTTCAATACCATAACTATCTACAGCTTCTATTAAAGCAATATCAGATAATATAAGTCCATCAACATCCGCATCTGCTAATTTAGGTAATTGTTCATTTAACCTTAAAATATCTTTATCTTTCATTATTGTATTAGTACAAAGATATAATTTAGAACCATAATCATGTGTAATATCTGATGCTTTTTTAACATCTTGAAGACTAAAATTACTAGCATTTATACGCATATTTACTCCTTTAAGACCAATATATACTGCATCAGCACCATTTTTTAAAACTGCTGTAAGAGATGTAAAATCTCCAGCTGGTGAAAGTAATTCTACCATAATATCATACCTAAAATTTAATAAAAATTAAAAAAAATAGTAAAAAATTAAACTACAATCAAAATAGCTAAGTTTAATTATAACTAGTTAAAATATAAAATAAAAAATTAAAAATTTTAAATGTTTATAAATATTTTTATATATTTAATAAAATTTATAATAGGTTTCTACTTCAAGATCATGTGGTAAATAAGTTGGATAATCTTCAGTAAGACAACCTAAACATAATTCTTCTTTATCCATACCTATTGCCTTAACAAGAGAATCAATACTAATATATCCTAATGCATTAGCACCAATTTTCTCTCTCATTTCTTCTATAGTATTATTAGCAGCAATAAGTTCTTCTTTTGATGCCATTGCAACACCATAGAAACAAGGTGCAACAACAGGAGGACAACCAATAAGTAAGTAAATTTTATTAGCTCCTGCTTCTTTTAAAATATTTATTAATTCAGCAGAAGTAGTTCCTCTTACAATACTATCATCTATTAAAACAATATCTTTACCTTCAAGGCCACTTTTCAATGGATTTAATTTAAGTTTTACAGCCATTTCACGTTCTTCTTGTGTTGGCATAATAAATGTTCTTCCAACATACCTATTCTTAATTAAACCTTCACCATAAGGTATACCTGATGCACGAGAATAACCAATTGCAGCAGGAATAGCAGAATCAGGAACAGGAACAACTAAATCTGCATCAAATGGAAATTCATCATATAAATATCTACCAATTTTTAATCTTGTATCAAATACTGATTGTTTATCAATAACACTATCTGGTCTTGCAAAGTAAACATATTCAAACATACATCTTGCATTTTGAGTTTCATCTGCAATTTCTAAAATATGACTTGAAATATTACCATCTACAACAGAGATAATTTCTCCAGGTTCTAAATCTCTAATAAAATCTGCACTTAATACATCAAATGCAACTGTTTCAGATGCTGCAATGAATGTATCTCCTTTTTTAGCAATGACAAGAGGTTTCATACCTTTTGGATCACGTACTATATAAAGTTCATTATTAATTAAAATAACAAGAGAATAAGAACCAATAATCATACGAGAAATCTTCTCAAAAGTATCAATCATATTATCAGATTGAGAATGTACTTCTTTAATAAGATAACATAATACTTCACTATCTGTATCAGAATTAAATTCATAACCTTTTCTTTCTAATTGCATTCTTAATTGTTTTGAATTAACAATATCCCCATTATGAGCCATTGCAATATAACCACCTTCAAAATCAGTAACAAAAGGTTGTGAATTCTCAAGTTTAGATTGACCAGTTGTTGAATATCTTACATGACCAATACCTACATAACCATCTAATTTTTGGATTTCATAATCTTTAAACACATCTGCTACAAGCCCCATTCCACAATAATAATTAATACCATTAATATCATTGTATGTAGCAATACCTGCAGATTCTTGTCCTCTATGTTGTAATGCATATAAAGCATAATATATAGAAGGAGCTACTTCTTTAGAGGAATCATTAGAGTAAATTCCTACAATACCACATTTATCCTTCATTGTATTCTCCATTTTAAAAAAAATTATTAAAAAGTTTTAACTTATTATTATATAAAATTATATAAATTTTATAATATATAGATTTTGGATTAATTTAAATAGCTTATAAATAAATCTTATAATTTAATATAAATTATAAAAAATTCAATAAGAAGTAAAAAAATAAGATTAAATTAAAAATATTAATTTAAAGTATATAAAAATATATTTAAAGAAATAATTAATCAAGATTTAAAATCAAAATTTAAAAAAAAATATAATACAATAAAAAACACAAGCTTAATCACAAAAATAAAACCCAAAAAAAATAATAAACCTAAATTAAAACATGAAAAATATAATAGAAGAAAAAATCTTTATTTAAAATAATAATTTACTTAAAAAAAAAGTAGATAAATTATTTTTAAACTTAAAATAAATAAAAACTAGAAAAAATAAAATTAAAATAAAATTTTTATTATAAATTAATAAAAAAACTATTCTTTACGTAGCTTAATAAATATAAGAGCAGTTCTTACAACTTTTAACCAATCAATAGCTTCATCAACAGAAAGTGCACCAATGAATCCTTGACCAATTATAATATTTTTAGGTTTAAATTCATTAGTTGCAATAACTACCATTTCTTCATCATTAAGTACTTCATTAAATGTATCATTCCAAAGTTGTGGAAGTGAAAATATTTCTAGTATTTTTTCAGTATGAATATTAGAATATCTTGTTTTAAAATCTGCAATTTCTGATTTTAATTCATCATTAATCTTCTGTAAATTATTAATATCAGAACTTAATTTATTGTTTTCTGATTCTAATTCTAATAAATTATTTTTAAGTTCATCATTATCAGATTTTAATTTATCATTTTCAGATTTAATTTTATCATAATTAATATTAATTAAATCAAAATCATTTTTAACAGATTTAAAATGATTAATATTTAATAATGAATTTAAACCAATTTTAATAATTATTTTATTAAGTTTTGATTCAAGATATTTAAGATTAACATCAGTATTTAAAATTGGAAAATGTTCTATATAATTATCTTCTGTTTTTAATTCATTGTAAAATTCATTATATAAAATTTTATCTTCACCTTCAGCAATAATAATTATATCTGCACCAAAACTTGCAATTTTAGCAATATTCCTATTATCTGTTTGAATAATTGCAGATAAATTAATATTAAATTGTGAAAAATCAATATTTTTACATATTGCATTTAAATATTCAGCATTTTGACTATTATTTACAATAATTCTTAAATCTATAAAATTATTCTTGAAATCATTTAATTTACTAAGTTTATCATTAATTAATAAATTATTTACATCATCTTTAAAATTTAATGAATCATCATCTTTTTTTATGTCTTGAGTATCATTAATATTTTCTTCATTAAAAAATATTGGCTTAAAATCATTTACAGAATTATCTTTATATTCCAAATCATTTTTATCATAATCTGGATAATTTTCATTATTTGAAATATAATCTTCTTTATCTAAATCATAATCTTGATTACTGTATTCATATTCTTTATTTTGATTATCATTAGATAAGTCTCTTAAAATATCTTTACTAAGTTCTTCCCCAGTATAATTATTAAAATCATCATTGATTTGTCTATTATAATTATTATTTTGATATTTATTTAAATTTGATTTAGATTTTTTATTTGTATATTTTTGATTAATTCTTTTAGATTCTTCATGAAGATTCTTATTCCAATAATCATCATCTTCTTTATGTATATGTTTTCTATAAACTTTAGTGTTATTTCCCCTTCTCATTTTAATACCTACCTAAAAATGAATTTAATTATATAAATAATTAATAAATTTTATTTAAACAAATAAAACATTAAAATTTCAAATAATTAATTAAAATATTTTAAATTATAATACAATTAATTTAAAAAGAAATTTAAAAATCTAATTAAAACAAACCATAATACAACCACTCTCTGTGTAGTGTTCATCTACACAAAAAAACATAGTTCATCAAAACAAACTATAATACAACCACCCTAAAAAAGAAATTTAAAAATCTAATCAAATATTAATTTAGAAGACATATTTAAACATTGTTTAATTTTTTATGCCAATTCCAAGCAGTTTCAATAATATCTCCAATATTTGAATAGTCTGGAGACCAGCCTAAAACCTCTTTAATTTTATTTGAATCTGCAACAAGTTCTGCAGGATCACCAGGACGACGACCTTCAATATTAACTGGAAAATCAATTCCTGTAATTTTTTTAACAACATCCACAATTTCTTTAACTGAAAATCCTTTACCATTACCAATATTAAATATATTAGATTCTCCACCATCTTCAAGATATTTTAATCCTTCAATATGTGCTTGAGCAATATCATTTACATGAATATAATCACGTATACATGTTCCATCAGGTGTTGGATAATCATCACCAAATATGGAAATACTACTTCTTTTTCCTATTGCAGCATCAAGGATTAAAGGAATTAAATGTGTTTCAGGTTCATGTAATTCACCGATTTCACAATCAGGATCATCACCACAAGCATTAAAATATCTAAAAATAACATATTTAATATTATCTTGTTTTTTAAGAGCTTCTTCTACACGAAGTTTAGATTTACCATATGGATTAATTGGTTCTAAAGGACTTGTTTCTTTAATTGGTATAACTTTAGGAGTACCATATACTGCAGCTGTAGATGAAAATATTAACTTATCAATATTATGTTCTTCCATTGATTTAAGTAAAGTTAAAGTATTTTCATAATTATTTTTCATATAAATATCAGGATGTTTCACAGATTCTGCAACAGAAATATAAGCTCCAAAATGCATTACAGCATCAATATTATATTTTTCAAATATTTCATCTAAAAGTTCTTTATTACCATAGTCACCTTCTATAAAAGTTCCCCATTTAGCAAAATCTTGAAATCCTTTAATTAAATTATCAAGAACAATAGTTTCATATCCTGATTTATTTAAAGCTTTATTTACATGTGAACCAATATATCCTGCTCCACCAGTTATTAAAATCATTATATCACTCATTAAAATAATAAAATACATATATTTCAAATCACTATCAAATAAAATTTATTTATAAAAATATAATTACTTAAAAATCCAATAAAATAAATTTTAAAAGAATCTGTAATTTAAATATTAAATTAAAAAATTCAATTTATAATATTTAATAATATATTTAAATAAATATTTAATTGTTTCAATAAAATAAGATTTTAAATTAAATATTTAAAGAAAAAATATTTTAAAAATTAAACAAATAAACTAATAAAAACAAAATAAGATTATTAAAATTTAGAATATTATTCTTTATAATTTAAGAATAAACAGAATTTTAAAAAATTAGGTTTTAAAAAAACAATAATTAAAAAATTAAATTAAACAAATAATTTAAAAAAATGTTTTAACTAGTAAAAATTAAAAAAATAGGATTTATAAGAAATATCTACCTATTTTTAAAGCTGCTGAAGGAGAAACTTTAATTAAAGCTTTTACAAGTTGGGTTGTAGAAACTTTAGTGAAATCCATATCTTTAAATGCATCAGCGATTTTATTAAGATCTTCATCTTTTAAATCAAGCATATAATTTTGAACAACTGCATATTTTTTAATTTCTTCTCCAATATCATCCCTTACTAATTTATCATATTTTTTAAGGAATTTAGAAGAATAATTTCCTTCTTTAATAGCTTCAGCTGCTACTTGACCAGCATACATACCACCAGTCATACCACTAATAATTCCTCCACCAGTTAAAGGATTAACTTGTCCAGCTGCATCTCCACAAACCATTATATTATCATCATATATTTTTTTAGGCATACCACCAACAGGGTCTCCACCAACATTCATTTCAACAGCTTGTGCATCTTTAGTAATAGGACTTTTTGCAATCCAATCATCTAAATATTCTTTAGCAGTTTTACCTGGATTAAGTTTTTCTGCAGTAGGAGTAAGAATTGCTAAACCAACATTTGCAATGTCATCTCCTTTAGGGAAAATCCATACATATCCTCCAGGAGCACAAGAACCGAAATAGAATTCAATAACTCCTGGTCTTTCAAAGTGTAAATTACACATTTCATATTGGAAACCAGATTCCATATGAACTGCTTTTGTAGCTGTTTTTAAACCTGCCCATCTACCAACATGAGATTCTGGACCATCAGCTGCAATTACAATATGTGCTTTAATATCAAATTCTTCTCCAAATTGTTCACAAGTAACAATGAAAGAATCTTCAGCTTTAGTAACTTTTTTAGCTAATGTTTTAATTTTAATTTCTGCACCAGCCCTAGCTGCATCCATAGCCATAAATTTATCAAATACTTTCCTTTCTAAGATATAACCTGCTTCAGGAAGTTCAATTTCTTCAGAAGTCATCCATACACTAGTATTATCAGGTGCTACAAGTCTTACACCATCTAATTCTTTAGCAATGAATCTAGGATTAGGTTCTACACCTAATTTTTTAAGACCTTTTTTAGAAACACCTTCAGCACATCTTTTAGGAGCTCCAATTTCAGATTTTTTATCAATTAATATTACTTTTGCTCCACCTAATGCCGCATGTTTTGCTGCTGTAGAACCAGCAGGTCCTGCTCCAACGACTAATACATCTGTTTCTATCATAATATACACCTATTCTTGTTCTAATGCATTTATAGGACATGCTGCAACACATGTACTACATTCTTTACACTCATCAGTTTTAAATTCTAAATTTGTTTCTCTGACTGTGATTAAATTTCTTGGACATACTCCAGCACATTCACCACAGTAAACACACCAATCTTTAACAATCATAATAATTTTCTCCAAAAAATATTGAAAAAAGATTTAAAAAAAAATAATCTTAATAAATTAAGTTAATAATAATATTATTTCTTATATTATTTAAAAGTTTACCATATAATTAATAATGATATAGTTAGTTTTAAAACGGATTTTAAAAACTGAATAAAAATTATAATGATTAGATTATATTATAAAAACAATATAAACTAAGAATTAGTGAAAATAAAGAATATCAATATAAGTTATAAAAATAAAAAAAAACAAATAATAAACTTATAAAAAAAAAATATAAAAATTAAAAAAAACCAAATAATAAACTTATAAAAAAAAAATATAAAAATTAAAAAAAAAACCAAATAATAAACTTATAAAAAAAAATATAAAAATTAAAAAAAAACCAAATAATAAACTTATAAAAAAAAATATAAAAAATAAAATTTTATATTAAAAACTATAAAAAAATTAAATCATATTTGGAACTCTTAATGAAGCTGGAAGTGGTTTAATTTTAGCAGGAGTACCAATAGCTAAGTAATAAGGAGGAACACTTCTTGTAACAACTGCTCCTGCAGCTACAATAGCTCCTTCACCAATTTCTAAGTTTGATAAAAAGGTAGAATTACCCCCAACAGAAGCACCTCTCCTAATTTGAGGTCCTTTAAGTTCATAATCAACTCTAACAGGATATCTATCATTAGTAAAACAAGTGCATGGCCCAATAAATACATTATCTTCTATTATACTATTAGATGGTATATAAACATTAGACTGAATACTGATATTATTTCCTAATATACAATTTCCCTCAATAACAGTATTAGTACCAATAAGTACATCGTCACCAATTGTTGTGTTTTCTCTAATTAAAACATTATGTCCTGTTCTAAAATCATCCCCAATAACAACATCATTATAGATAACAGAATTAGATCTAATAAGAGCATTTTTACCTATAACAGGTTCTTTTGAAAATCGTTTATAATTTACACCAATCTTTATATTATCATCAATGAAATTAGGATTGAAACGATCTACTTTTCTATTTTCATCATCACCTAATATTCCTAAGAATTTTGCCATTTTAACCGACCATTTTTAAAAATAAACATTATTTTTATAATCATTCTCTTTTTATTTTTTAAAGTATAATATATTTAATAATATTTATATCTTTACATTATATATAAACTTAAGTTTTTTTTAAAAATTTACCATAAAAAAATAAAATCCACTAAAATAATTATACAAAATAAGAATAAATATGGAAAAAAATAAACAAAATTAAATTTAAAAAAATCTTTAAATCAAGTTTAAAATATATAAAATTGCTTATTTTTAATAAAAACATTAAATAAAAATTTAATTAAAAAAATCCGAAAACTATACAAAAATTTAATAAATAAACCAAAAATTAAAAAAATAAAAAACCAAAAAACCATACAAAAAAATCAATAAATAAGTAAAAAATTAAAAAAAATTAAAAAAATAAAAACCCAAAAAAAACCATACAAAAAAATCAATAAATAAGTAAAAAAATAACATATAAAGAGTTTAAATTATATAAAATAAAAGAAATATATAAAATTTATAAATTAGATTATTAAGAATATTAATTTAATTAAACAATACTCAAATCATGAAAGGTATAATATGGTAAATAAAGAAGATCTTATTAAAAATATAAAAAGAATAAGAAAAGAAATTGGCCATGAAGATATGGAAATTAATATTAAAGAACTTAACTATTGTGATAAAACTAATGAATTATGGATAATAACTGATGATAGACCAGATAAATCTGCAATAATTGGAAAAGGTGGATGGGTTGTTGGTCGTTTACGTGAAGATCTTGGATATGATAGTATACATGTTGAAAGTTATACTGATTTTATACAAAAAGAATACAGATTAAAACTTTCATATAAAAAATTAAATTCAATCCTTGATAATAAAGATGAAAGTTATTTTGCATATACACCACTTATAAATCTTAAAAACACTATGAAATATAAACTTGATAATATATACACATTTAATTTAAAAAATTATCTTGAAGAAAATTATAAAGAAACATTTAATGATAATACTATAGAACACAAAGCAGTCGTAGCACTTTCAGGTGGTGTTGATAGTAGTTTTTCACTTGTTTTTGCTAAATATCTTGGATTTAATCCTATAGCAATTACAATAGATCCTGGAACAATTGTATTACCAAAACAATTTAAATATAATATTGATAATTTATGTAGAGTATTACCTGCAGATCATGAATATATTCCAATCGATTATACAAATTTAATTGAAGAATCATTTACAGGTAGATTCCATCCTTGTGGTAGATGTTCTGGAACAATTGAAAAAAGAATATTCCAATATAGTATTGAACATAATATTCCTTTAGTAATATTTGGTGATATGTTATCAACAGGTAGTCAATGTATTACTGATAACTATTATAATAATAAATTAGTTCAACGTTTAAATCTACCTGCATCATTATCTTGTGGTAAATTAGAAGGTAAACATATTATGAAAGATTATCCTATAAAATCTATAAAAGGATTTGGATGTCCTCTTTTATATGAAGTACATAAAAAATTTCCACATATGAAAAAATACTCAATACAAAGAATTTTAAGAGAAACTAGAGCTGGTGCTTTAGAAGTTGGAGAAGCTTTAGATTTAATATGGAGTTTTTATAGAACTAAATAAAATATAAAAACTCAATTATAATTTTTTTAACTGTGAAAATATTTATTTAAAATTTAAGTTCAAATCTGTTATTTTTAAAATAAATGATATTTATTAATATAAAAAGTCTAAAGAAAATATAAAAATTATCTATTTATTCTATTTTTTATAAAAATTCAAATATTTTAATATTTGAAATTAGAATTAATAAAATTTATTTAAAGTTTTCAAGAATTTTTAAATAATAAAAAATTTTAAACATATATAATTAAAAATATAAAATTTTATAAAGCATTAGAAATATAACAATTGTTAACAAGTATTTAATGATATTATAAAAGCTTTATAAATAAATAAAAATTTTATAATATAAAAAATAAAAAAGTAATATATTGTGCCTTATTAGTTTTAATGGAAAAACATTTGTCTCGTAAACAAATGATAGGGGTTCAATTCCCCTATAAGGCTTTTAATAAAAAATAAAGGATAAACTATGAAAAAGAAAATATGTCCTAGATGTGGATCACGTAATGTAGAATGGATTATTCCTCAAGTATGGTCACGATGGGTATGTTATAACTGTGATTATACTGGACCAATAATTGAAGCTGACGATGAAATGGAAGCAGATATTGTTAAAAATTGGAATGAAAATAAAGAAGAAATCCTATATAAAGAAGCACTTAGAAAAAATAATAAAAATAATGATGATGAAGAAGAATTAAGTGATGAGGAAATTGATGAAAAATTAAGAAAATTAGGTATTTAATAAATAAAAAGAATATAAAAACCACAAAAAAGACTACAAAAAACCAAAAAATAAAAAAATAAAAAAAGAAATTATTCTCCTCTTTCTTCTTTAATAAACTCTTTAATATGATTCATAGCAAGAGTAACCATTTCTGGTGATGGACCACCTGGAACTTTTCTCATTTTAACATTTTCTAATGGATTAAGAGCATTATTAACTAATTTTTCATCAAGATTTAATTTATCAAAACCAAGTTCCTCTGCAACATCATCAACAAACTTACTTGTAACATCAGTTGCTTCTAAACCTTGACTAGTTGCTTCATTAACAACACGTCCAACAATTTTATGTGCTGTTCTAAATGGTATTTTTCTTTCTCTAACCATAATATCTGCTAAATCAGTAGCTGTAGCAAAGTTTTTACCAGCAAGTTCAAGACATCTATCTTCATTGAAACTTACAGATAAAAGCATTTTAGATACTATACTTAAAACTGCTTTAGATTCTTTAAAACTTCTCCATAAATGAGGAGTTATTTCTTGTAAATCTCTATTATATGTATATGGTAATGCTTTAAGCATGGTTAAAACAGTAATTAACTCACCATTAACACGAGTAGCTTTACTTCTTGCAACTTCTGCAACATCAGGGTTTTTCTTTTGAGGCATAATAGATGATGTTGAACAATATGCATCATCCATTTTAATTACACCAAATTCATAAGTACTCCAAAGAATTAGTTCTTCACAAATTTTTGATAAGGTAGTACAAAGAGATGTAAGGTCAAAGATTGCTTCTGCTGCAAAATCACGAGAAGAAACACCATCCATTGAATTTTCAAGATATCCATCAAATCCTAAAAGTTTAGTAGTAAGTTCTCTATTAATTGGAAAACTAGTAGTAGTCATTGCTGCAGAACCTAATGGATTAAGATTAACTCTTTTATAAGTATCAGATAATCTCTGATAATCTCTTTTTAATGCTTGAACATGAGCCATTAAATGATGAGCAATAGTAATTGGTTGAGCATGTTGAAGATGTGTAAAACCAATAAATACAGATTCTTTATAATTATCTGCCATATCAACTAAATTATCCATAAAGTCTAAAATATCATTTTGAATATCAGATATTTTATCACGTAAAACTAAACGAATATCAGTTGCAACTTGATCATTTCTAGATTTTGCAGTATGCATAAATCCTGCATCAGGACCAACTATGTCAGTAACATAATTTTCAATAGCCATATGAATATCTTCTACAGCAGGGTTAAAATCTAAAACATCATAACCTTCTTCTTTAAGTTTAAGTAATGCATCAAGAATTTTATCTGCAATATCAGAATCAATAATATTTTCTTCTTTTAACATTGTAGTATGTGCAAAATTACATTTAATATCTGCATAGAAAATTTCTTTATCTGCTTCAAGTGATGAAGTAAATTCTGCAGCTTCTTCAGTCATTTCTTTATTTAATCTTCCACTACGTAAAATCAAAAGCTCACCTTATTTAATTAATTAAAAAAAATATATTAATATAATATTTGTTAAATTGATATAAATAATTTGTTTAATATTATTTAAAGCAAAATTCTAATTTTATTAAGTTTTATTAAAATTCTTTAATTAAATATAAAATTTATTTATAAATTAGAGATAAAATGATTTAAAAAAACTAAATTATTAAAAAAAATATAATTAAATTTTAAATAAGAAAAAATTAAAAATTATAAAAATTAGAAAAAAAGTCTTTTACATAAAAAAATTTAACTAAAAAAGAATTAAATTTTAAATCTATTTACATAAAAAATTAGCTAAATAAGAATTAAATTTAAATATTTATAGGGGCCTGAATTTTTGACTTGTTTTTGAGCCCTCATTTTTCTTATTTTTATATTTTTAATTATTGTATATTCTTGTTTTGTAATAATACAATTGTAAAATTAGTAATTTAATAAAAAAAGGTCGTTTAAACCAATAAATTTAAATAATAAGTGCAACAAATATATATTTGACGATTAAAATGTTGCATAACTTAAATTTTGATAAAAACGACCCAAATTATATTATGTTGGACAAAATATTTAAAATTATTGGTTCTAGAAAATCAAAACAAATATTTTCATCTAATGGTTTTAAAAACCTTAAAAAATTAGATACAGTAATCAAAACACAATTTATAAGCATG
>NZ_JHWX01000017.1 GCF_000621965.1 Methanobrevibacter wolinii SH | reverse complement strand
TTAAACATATTTAAAAATAAAAATCAATTAAATAAAAATAAAAGATTATTTAAACGATTAAAAAAAGAATTAATCAGTAAACTCATGAATTGGAAACATTACAAACCAATAAGAGGTAAAATCGAAGATTATTTCAAAGTACTTAAAAATTCATTAGAAATGAGAAAAATACACAAATTTACACCAAAATCAGTAGAAAAAACCCTATATTTATATGTATTATTAGGAACAATACTCATACAGAACTCCGATACATCAAAAACAGGCCTACAAAAGCTATCACAAATGTGAAAAATTCAGGCCCCTATATTTTTTTATTTATATTATTTTTTTTAGTTTATTTAATCTTATTAATTTTATTTTTCTTTTTATTTTTTTACATATTTTTTAAAACTTTTTTAACTTTATTTTTTTAAGATTTATTTATTTTATTTTTATTTTTTAGCTATTTGATTTATTTTATTTTTGTAATCCTATTTTTATTTATTCTTATTTATTTTTTATTTAATTAAGTAATTTTAATTAAGTTTTTTTTATATTCACTTTTTAGGAACTGTAATTCTTTTTTTAAGAAATGTCCTATTTTTAATTCTCATTATGTGAATTTTTTTTCCTAAAATCGTTTAATTTATAAATTAAAAAATACAAATTCATTTTAAACTATATTGAATTATTTCTTAATGAATTATTAATATGGGGTTTTAATTTTTTAAGGTTATTTCATGAATATAAATAAGAATACAAAAAAGAAGAAAAATAAAAAAGCACCATGGAAAGAGTATAAGTTACATATAATAATTCTTTTTATCGTTATAATTGCTGAATTAATTGGAATGCAAAGAATTTATCTTAGTTCTACTGTAAGTATTGTTATCATGCCTTTATTATACTCTATGATTATGGGTTTAGGTTTATATCTTATAAAACCATTTACTGCTATTGGTAATCATGAGTCAAAAGTAGCTGAAGGACTTATGATGTTATTTATGACACCAATCTTAGCAAAACTTGCAGTTTCAAGTGGTCAAGCATTAAATGTTTTAATTACTGTAGGTCCTGCTATTATTTTACAAGAATTTGGTAATTTAGGTACTATATTTTTCGCATTACCTATTGCTCTTTTACTTGGTTTTAAAAGAGAAAGTATTGGTATGACTAGTTCTATATGCCGTGAACCTAATTTAGGTATTATAATGGATAAATATGGATTTAAATCTCCTGAAACTCGTGGTGTATTAACAATTTATATTATTGGAACTGTAATAGGTACAGTTTTTATTAGTTTACTTGCAAGTTTATCTACTGCTCTTCCATTACATCCATATGCTCTTGCTATGGCAAGTGGTGTTGGTAGTGCAAGTATGAATGCAGCAGCAATCTCACCACTTTTAGCAATGTTCCCAAGTATGGCTGAAAACATGGAAGCATTTGCAGGATTTTCAAATTTAATATCATTTTGTTTTGGTTTATACCTTACTTTATTTATAGGATTACCACTTACAGAAAAATTATATAATTGGTTAGAACCTAAAATTGGTAGAACTACTTGTGTATCTACAGATGAAAATAATTATGATACTTCTGATATGAAGAAAGTAAATCAAAGTAAAGAGATTTCTAAAATATCTAAAAAAAGAGTTGTAGATTGGATTATATTATTAGTTATCTTTTCAGTTATTGTTTCAGTAGGAAACACTGTTCATACTCATAAACCTTTTGTAACTGCACTTATTGGTATGTTATTATTATCTGCAATGTCTCTTGTTTCTGTTATATTAGAAAGAATTGTTCCAAAGCATATTTCATCAATTATTTATGTAAGTATAATCGGTATTCTCCTTTCAATGCCATGGTCTCCAGTTTCTGGTTATATTGTACCATATATTAAAAATGTAGATCTTGTATCTATTGTAACTGTATTCCTTGCTTATGTTGGTGTTTCTATTGGAAGAGATTGGGATCAATTTAAAAAATTAGGATACAGAGGAGCAATTGTTACTTGTTTTGTAATTACAGGTACATATATTGGTTCTGCTGTTATTGCTCAACTTGTATTATTAGCTACTGGGGCTATTTAAATTCTTTTTATTTTTTTTTTAATTTATTTCTTTTTGGTTTTTTATCATTTATTTTTAATTATTATTCTTAGCTATTTTTTTTAATATTTTATTTTAATTTGTTAATTTATGGTTATTTTGTTGAAATCTTTCTAATTTTTTAAAATAAAATTTCTTAAATTTAATTTTTATGTATTAGTAGGTTTAAATTATTATTAAAAATGGTTTTCAACAGACTCTATTTTTAATTGAATCTAAATATTATTGTTTATTTAAGTTTTGAGGTAATTTTAAGATAAATTTTTTAATATTTCAATTTTTTATTAAATAGAAAATAATATTAATATTGTTAAATAATACTAATTTAATGGAATTTAGGTGTTTTAAATGGATAAACTTTTAATTAAAAATGTAATAATTATTGATTCAACTTATGATGAACCTTTAGATACATCTATATTAATTGAAGATGGTATAATAAAAGATATAGGTCGAAATCTTTCTATATCAGATAATACAAAAATTCTTGATGGTGAAGGTAGATTTATTCTTCCAGGATTTATTGATATGCATAGTCATTTAATGGCTAATGGTTTTCATTATGAAGATAATATGAGAAATCCATTATCAACTTATTTTTATAATGGACTTCAAAATGCTAAAGACACAATTTATGCAGGAGTTACTACAGTACGTGATTGTGGTTTAGCTGATATCGGGTTTAAAAATGAATCAAATTTATTTAGATTTCCAATGCCTAAATTATTTATTTCAGTATGTCCATTATGTATTACAAGAGGTCATTTTGATTACACTGAAAATTCTGGTCATGATATGAGAATATCTTATCCAGGAATGCCAAGATGTATTGGTGATGGTAAAGATAATGTTTTAAAAATGACACGTGAATGTTTTGGTGCTCGTGCAGACTTTATTAAAGTAATGGCTTCTGGAGGTATATTAAGTGCTAATGGTTTTCCTCAGTATCCACAATTTAATATTGAAGAATTAAAAACAATTGTTGATGAGGCTTCATCTCATGGAGCTAAAGTTGCTGCTCATTGTCATTCTATTTCAGGTATGGAAAATTGTATAGCTGCAGGTGTATCTTCAATTGAACATGCTACTTTTATGGATAAGAAAACTGCACATAAAATTAAAGAAAATAATATTGTAGTTGTTCCAACACTTATTGTACATAAAGAACTTTATAAAAATCCTAATGATTCTTATAGGGTAAATAGAGATAATATTAATAAATTAAGAGATGTTGTTAAAGTTCATGAAGAAAATATAAAGATGGCATATGAAGAAGGTGTAACTCTTCTTATGGGTACTGATTCTGGTGTAATAGATCATGGTTTAAATTTACATGAATTAAAATGTCTTTGTGATATGGGAATGAGTGAAAAAGAAGCAATTGCTGCAGGAACTATTAATGCTGCAAAATTTTTAGATGCAGATAATAAAATTGGTTCAATTTTTAAAGGTAAAGATGCTGATTTAATTTTAACTGATAAAAATCCTTTAGATAATATTGAATATTTATCTAATAAAGATAATATTGAAATGGTTATACGTGAAGGTAGAATTATTAAAAACCAATTGAATTAATTTAAAATTGGGATTTTTAGTTGTTTATATTAATTAATATTTATATTTTTTAATTTTTCTTGAAATCTTATTTAAAAGGTTTAATAAATTATAATTTGAAAATAAATAAATCTAATAGTCTAAATTTTTAGATAAATTGTTTTATTATGAAGGTTTATTTATTAAGTTTGTATTTTTTAGATAAATTCTTTTTTATATGAAAATAACTCATAATAAAATTATAAAAAATATAAAAAATATTAGGTAAAAGAGGGGGTATAATGGTTGATTATAAATATATACTAATAATATTATGTATTATACAAATCTTGTTAAATATATACTTTGTAATTACAAATAAGGAAGATTTAACAATAGGATTAACAGAAATAATAATTTCAATAATAATCATAATATTAACAATACAACAAATAAAGGGATAAGAAAAAATTTTTTCTATTTCTTTTAAAAAAAATTTATATTTATTTTAAAATTAATGAATTATATTCTGATAATTTTTTAATATCTTAGAGATATGGTTTGTCTTATTTTTATGAGTTTAATGATAAGTTATGGTATAAAATCAAAAATGATTCTTTGTTAAATGAGAATATTAAATTTAAAGAGGTGGACTTATAATGTCTGAAGAATTATTTGAAAGTAATTTCCCTAAGTTAAGAGAAATTCTTTCTTCTTTATCTGAGGAAGAACAAGATAAAATTTTGAATATGTCTTTTGAAGATTTTATAAAATGGGAAAAAGAACAGGGATTAGGATTAAAAGAGTGATAATTTCGCGTAATCTGTATTATAGTTATTGTTAGAGTTGATGTTGCATGTCTATGATAAGAAGATTGATTATAACTGGTTGGTTGATGAGAAAAATTGTTGGATGATTTTGTTAACTGGTGCAATGTTAACTTTGGAGATGACTTTACTTTCTAGTCTTTAGGTTAATTGTATTTTGTTTAATGAGGGTAAGAAAAAATTTTTTCTATCTCTTTTTAAAAAATTTATATTTATTCCTAAAAAAGAAATAATGGGGAATTAAATGTCTGATACATCAATAATGATAAGTAAAAAATTTGTAGAAGAGTTAAAAATAGCAAAAGGCGAATGTACTTATGAAGAATACTTAAAACAGTTAATTCCATGATATGTTGAAGATATTGAAAATCATCATGAATCTACTGCATTTGCTGTAAATAATTATAATAATGATGGAGAAGTTACTAAAACAGTAGATGTATCTGGAATAGATTAAAAACTGTATCTGATGGGACAGAATGGAATAATGATTTATTGGTATTTTTTTTGTTTATTTGTTGGACTTGTATTTTTAGATAAATTCTTTTTTCATGATAATTTAAATTTAATAATCAGAGTTTTTAAATAAATAGTTTTTATTATATTTTAATTATAAAAATATATATTATAAAATTTAAATTATAATTATTAAATTTTAGAATTTTAATTTTACTTATCTTTTATTAGATGTAATTTTAATTTACTTATATAATTTATTTTTAGTGTGTTTTTATGATAGTTAAGAAATTTGCTGATTTTATTGTTAATTTAAAATATGAAAACATAAGTAAAAATGCTATTCAACAAGCAGAATTATGTCTTATTGATTATATTGGGGTTTATTTAAGAGGAAAAAATGAAATTGCTCCTCAAATTTTAAAAAAATCTATTAATCTTATTGATCATTCATATTCTAATAATATGCTTGGTGAAGCTATGTTTTTAGGTACAGCTTCTCATGTCTTAGATTTAGATGATGGTCATGATATTGCTCGTGTTCATTTAGGTACTGTTGCATTTTCTACTGCATTTGCATTATGTAATAAACTTTCTGTTACAGGTAAACAATTTATAGAGGCTATTGTTGCAGGTTATGAAATTGGAATAGTTCTTGGAAGTATTGCAAATCCTAACCATAGAAATCAAGGTTTTCATTCAACAGGTACTATTGGAACATTCGTTGCAGGTGCTGTTGCAAGTAAAATTATTGGGCTTGATTATTATCAAACTATTCAATGTTTAGGTTTATGTGGTACTCAATCTGCAGGACTTTTAGAATCTGATCATCAAGGAACAATGGCAAAGGCATTCCATTCTGGTAGTGCTGCATCTAATGGAATTTTATCTGCATTTTTAGCTTATAATGGATTTACTGGCGCTGAATCTATTATTGATGGGGATGAAGGTTTTTTAAAATCTATGGCTATTGGGGATATACGTTCTGGTAAATCTCTTAAGGAAGTTAATAAAAATAAAATTGAAAGGAATCTTTATAGATTAACTGATGAATTTCAAATTGAAGATATTTATTTTAAATTATATCCTTTCTGTAGACATATTCATTCATCAATTGAATCTAGTTTGTATTTAAATAATATTATTAAAAAAGATTACACTGCTATTGATACTATTGATATTTATACTTATAAAACTGCATCTGAACATGATAATTATAATCCTATTAATGCTGAAGAATTAAGACAATCTCTTCCATATGCTGTAGCTATTGCAATAGTATGTGGTGAAGTAGGACTTACTAAAATTAATTTCCTTATTCAAGATGGCTTATTTAAGGATATTGGTGATGTTGAAGATGATAAGGTTCATGATATTAAAGTTATTGTAGATAAAATCCATATTCATGATAAAAAGGAATTTGATAATCTTGAAGCAGGGGCACGTCCAGCAAATGTTAAAATTAAATTAAATGAAGAGTATAGAGGAGGAGTATTTGAACATACTACTATTTTCCCTAAAGGAAATAAACGTAATCCTGTAAAACCAGGTGAAGTTATTGATAAGTTTAGAAAACTTAATCCAAGATATCCTATAAAAAAATTAAATGCAATTGATTATATTGAATCTTCTAAGATGAATGAGCTTTTAAATATGTTATTAAATTATGATTAATGAATGTATATACTTTAAATTTAGGAATAAATTTATTTTAGGGTTTAGATTTAGTATATATATTTTTTAATTTAGTGATAAATTTATTTTAGGGTTTAGATTTGGTATGTGTTAATTTAGCGATAAGTTTATTTTTAGAAAATTAAATTTTTAATTAATACAGATTTTCAAGAAAAAAATAAATCAATTAAGGGATTTATATGATGGATGATACTAAAAATTTTTTAAAAACATTAGGAATTACAAGTCAGGATGCAAGTTATGTTTCTAATAAAAGATTTAATGATGGTGGTCAATATAGATTAGAGATTCCGGGAATACAATCTATTGAGGCATTAAAAACTGTTATTAAAACATGTAAAGAAAGTGATATGTTTATTCATAGAGTAACTCAAACTAAAGGTATAATGTTACTTTCTGATGATGAAATTAAACAAATGGTTAGTTTAGCAAATTCTGCTGAGATTGAGTTATTTCTTGCTGTAGGTCCAAGAGCAGTTTATGATACAAGTGCTACTGCAAATACAAAAGAAGGGGCTCGTATTGCTTATAGACTTAGAGGTTTTGATAATTTGGTTTATGCTATTGAAGATGTTAAAAGAGCAGTAGATTTTGGTGTACGTGGAATACTTTTATATGATGAAGGATTATTATATGTATTATCTAAAATGAGGGATGCTGGTGAGATTCCAAAAAATACTCATTTTAAATTATCTGCTCATGCAGGTGTTTCAAATCCAGCTAGTGCAAAACTTTTTGAAAGTATTGGACTTAATTCATTAAATCCAGTACGAGATTTACAAATTCCTATGTTAGCAAGTATACGTTCTGCTATAGATATTCCTTTAGATGTTCATACTGAAAATCCAAAATCTTCAGGTGGTTTTATTCGTCATTATGAAGTTCCACAAATGATTAAATCTGCAGGACCAATTTATCTTAAGACTGGAGGCTCTGTTGCTAAAACACATTCTTGGGATACTACAGAAAAAGATGCAATAAAAAGAGTAAAACAAGTAAGTCTTGTAAATAGGGTTATTGATAAATACTATCCGGATGCAGTGATTTCACCACAAGCATCTAAAGATTTAGCATTTCCTGAAATTTAATTTTTTTATAAAATTTTATAAATAGAAAAAAAATAGTATTTTTTAACTATTTCATGTATATGTCAATACTTAAAATGAGGTATTTTTTATATTAAATTTAAATTTAAAATTTATTAAATTATTTTAAGTTAAATTTATTTATTTTTCTATAACAATATTTTTTATAAATATATTTTAGAATAATATGATTCTAAATTATAATTAAATATATTTTTAAATTTAGGTATATTTTAATCCTAAAAATTTAATATTTAAATATTTATCATAATTTATAAAAATATAATTTTCTTGTTTTATATTTTAATTTAATATTTTGGTTGTTAATAATATGTCACTTATAAATGATGTAAAAGAAAGTATTATCAAAGCTAGTACTCAATATAGTAAAGATAGGATTGATGCTTTTAATCGTGCTATTAAAACTGAAGAGAATTTAGGTAATGATAATGCTGTTTGGGCATTAAAAATAATGTTAGAAAATGAAAGAATTGCAAATTTAAGGAAACTTCCTTTATGTGATGATACTGGAATTCCACATATATTAATAGAAGTAGGTAAGAATCGTGAAATTCCTAAAAATTTTATATCAAATATTAAAGAAGGTATTAAATTAGGATTAAAAGACTTACCTGGAAGACCTATGGCAGTAAAAGGTAAAGGTTTAGAAAAATTAGATCAAAGTAAAGGTTTATATGATGATCCTTCTATGATGTTTTCTGCACCATTTTCAATAGATACTTTTGATAATTCAAGAATTGATTATACAGAAGATTTAGAAGATGAAATACATATACATCTTTTATTATTAGGTGGTGGTCCTGAAATAAGATCTAAAACATATAGAATATTTCATAAACATGATTCTAATATTGTACTTAATGAAACTATTTCTTGGCTTAGTGATTCTCTTAAAATGTTAGGTTGTACTCCTTCTATTCCTGCAATTGGTATTGGTAGGAGTCATTATGAAGCAAGTCATTTAATGTTGAAAGCAATGGTTCATGGAAACCTTAATATTCAATCTGAAACTGAAAATTATATTACTAATAAACTTAATGAATTAAATATTGGTCCTATGGGTCTTAAAGGTCATACGACTGTTTTAGGTTGTTTTTTAAATATAGGGCCACAAAGGGCAAGTGGTGTAAGAATAGTTTCTGCAAGACCTTCTTGTTTTGTAGAACCACGTATTTCTACAATTAAAATTTAATTTATTTTTAGCTTTTTTAATTAAAATACATTTTTTATAGTTTCAATGTATTTTTACTTTTAAATTAAAAATAATAAGTTTAAAATATATATTTAAATATATTTTATTATAAAATAATGAAAAAAGGGGTTATATTTTGGTAAATGAAAACTTAGGGAATGATTTTAAAATTCCTAAACATAATCTTACAACTACAATTTCTTATATTGAACCTAATAAAATTATAACTAGAGGATATAACCAACAAGATTTAATAGAAAATTTAACTTTTAGTGAAATGGTTTATTTATTATTAAAAGGAGAATTACCTACTAAAAAACAAGGAAAACTTTTAAATCATGTTCTTGTAGCTTTTTGTGATCATGGTGTTACTCCTCCAAGTACACAAACTGCAAGACTTATCTCATCAAGTGGTTCTCCATTAAATAATGCTGTTGCAGGAGGTTTATTATCTTTTGGTAAACATCATGCAGGTGCAATTGAAAAAGTCATGACATTGTATCAAAATGCTATTAATGATATAAAATTAAGTTCTGATTCTGATATAAATAATTCTTTAATTGCTAATAAAGCATTAGATATTGTTATTCCTAAAATTTCAAATGATGAAAAAATTCCAGGTTTTGGACATCGTTATCATGATAAAGATCCTAGGGCTCGTAAACTTCTTGAACTTGTAATTAAGGAAGGTAATCTTGGACCTCATGTAAAATTAGCTATTGCAATGGAACAATTATTAATTGATAAAAAGGGAATTTATTTAAATGTAGATGGTGTAAATGGAGCAATACTTTCTGATTTAGGTTTCAATCCAAAATTAGGTCTTGGTCTATTTATGATTGGAAGACTTCCAGGTCTTGTTGCACATAGTTATGAAGAAACTATGGAAGAAAAAGAATTTAGGAAATTTTGTAATTTAGATGATATTACTTATGTTGGTTTTAAAGATAAAAAAATTAATGATTAGATTATATAAGGTAATTAGCTATTTTAAGGAATATTTTAATTTTTTTAGTAAAATAATATTTTATAAGCTATAAAATGTAAATTGATTTTTTATTATCTTTTTAGTAAATTGATATTTTTTTTATAGGTTGTAAAATTGATTTTTTATTATCTTTTGAGTAAAAATAATATATAATTATTTTATGTAATATTATAAAAAATGAAAATTTAATTATTTAATTAAAAATATATATTTTAATTAATTATTATATTATACATTTAAATTGTTGAAATTCTTAAATTAAAAATTCAATTATTTCTAATTTAAAATTTAATAAACTTTAGAAAATTAAAATTTAAATAAAATAAGTTTTCTACATAGTTTATATTTTAAAGCTTAAATAGGAAGTGTTATTATGGATTTTTTTGAAACTATTGAAAAAAGATACAGTGTTCGAGGATATAAAGATTTACCTGTAAAAAAAGAAGATTTAGATAAAATTTTAAAAGCAGCTGCAATGGCTCCTACTGCTGTAAATTTCCAACCATTTAAAGTTTTTGTTATAGATACTAATAAAAATAAAGAAGCTCTTAAAGATATTTATCCTGCTGATTGGTTTTATAATGCACCTTTAGTTTTATGTGTTGCTGTTGATTCTGATGCTGCATGGACAAGAGGTAATGATAATAAAAACTTTGCAGATATTGATGGTGCTATTGTAATGGATAATATTATTTTAGCAGCTACTTCATTAAATCTTGGAACTTGTTATATTGGTGCATTTAATCCTGATGCTGCAAATAATTTTATAAATTCTGATAAATATACTCCCTTATTATTTACTCCTCTTGGTTATATTGATGCAGATCCAAGAGTTCAAGATAAAAAATCTGTAGATGAGATTGTAGAATATTTATAATTTGATTACTATGAAGCCATTAACAATACATGCAAAAGATAAAGATGATTTAAAAAGATTATCTAATATATTACTGGAACATAAATTTAAACTTAAAGCAGATGGTCCTAATTTTACTTTTTTCTATAAAAGAGTATATGGTAATTGGGTTTATCATTTGATTTTCATTCTTCTTGCTTGTTTTACTTCTGCATGGTTTTTATTTGGTAATTTAATTATTTTTTTATATTTCTTTTATAAAAAATCTCAGTATATTTTAATTACTACAGAAATTGAAGATAATGGTAAAAAAATAGATTTTGATGATTTTAGTTTAATTGATCTTAATCGTAAATCATTTTCATGATTTTTTTACTAATTAATTTTTTTTTAAATTTTTAATTTATTTATTCTTAATATTTTATATTCTTTCAATTTTTTATTACTTTTAAAATTTTTTTTATTAATTTGTATATTATATTATATTTTTTTAATTACTTTTTATAACTTTAATCTTATTTTGATATATTTTTTTATTTTTTTTTCTTCAATTTTAAAAATTGTTTTATAATTTTTATTTTGATTTTATTTTATTCATTTTTATTGAATTTTCATGGTCTTTAATTTTGATTTTTATTATTTATTTAATATGATAAACTATTTAAATAGATATTTACAAAAAAATAATCATAAATCATTTAAAGATTTATTAATTTAAAAGATTTATTAATTTGTAAATTTAGTTAAGTAAAATAATAGTAAATTTATTATATTAATAACTAAATAACTTAGTATATTAAATAATTTGATATTTAAGAGAAATGATTTTAATTTTAAAACGATTTTTTTGAGGAGATATTATGGTACAAATGACTTATGGTTCAAGAATGAGAATGTATTCAATTATTTTCTTTTTTGTCATGATTAGTTTAGCTTTAGTGCCATTTTATTACGGTCAACCTTTTACTGGTGAAAATATTGCTTCAGCATTTATTATTATTTTAGTAGGTGTTGTATTTCCACTTGTATCTTTTAAACCACAATGGAATAAAGCAGTTTTATTTTTTGAAGGAATTCTTTTTGCTTTTTTAGGTTATAACTATTTAGCAAATCCTATAAATTATATTTTCTTAGTATTTGGTTTAATTTTAGTTGCTATTTCTTTATTAGCATATGTGAAAAAATTACCTCCGAAATTACTTAAGTTCTTTTATCATAGTAGATAATTAGGAGGAAATTATTCTTCTTTTTTAATTGTTTTATATTAATTATTTAACTTATTTGATAATTTTTTAATAAATAGAAATTGTTTTGTTTTATTTAGAAATATGATTTTTCAACTGAGAAATTATGGTAAGTAAAGTAATCTAAATAAAATTTTAAATACCATGGTGATGAAATATGGCAGAAATATCAGAGGCTCTCTCAATGATAAAAAAAGCCGAAAATAATGCTGTCCAAATCGTGGAAGATTCTAAAATTAAAGCTGAAGATATTATCAAACAAGCTCAAAAAGATGCTGAAGATAAAATCAAAGATGCTAAAGAATATGCATCTCATGAAGCTGAAGATATTATATATGCTTCCATTGAAGACGCAAAAAAAGAGGCTAATCATATTAAAACTCAATCACAGCAAAATGTCGACACTATTAAATCCAGTTCATCTGTAAATGTCGATGAAGCTGCTTCTGTTATTGTTGAAAAATTGTTGTAGTGTGAGATAATGTTTCAAACAGAAAGAATGCGTAAACTTAAAATAATCACTTTGGATGATTATGTTACTCCTGTAATTAGAGATTTACATGAAGCAGGTTTAGTCCAAATTGAGGATATTTCAGATCGTATTCAACAGAATCCTGAAGTTGCGGAACTTATTACTCCATCTAAAGCTACATCAAAAACTGGTAAAGTTTCTTCTCTTTTAATGAGGACTACCGGATTATCTGATTTATTTGGTGAAGCACTTTCTTATGGTGACACTATTAAAGATAAATTACATGATATGTTTAATCCAGATGTTCCTGTAAGAAAACCAGTTGAAAAAGTTGATGTTGATGCATTATGTAAATATGCAGAAAGTGTTTTAGAAGAAGTTGATGTTGATGTTGTTCCTGTACAGGAAAAATTATCTGCACTTGACAATGAATCTAGTAAATTAATCTCTAAAATTACTGTTGCTAAAAAATTAACTAATGTTAATTATAATTTAGAAATTTTAGAAGATACTAAGACTACTTCAACAATTGTTGGAAGGATTGATGTTGAATCTGCTTCTGAATTAAAAGCAGAATTAAGTAAAATAACTGATGAAATTATAATTGATGATATTCATTCTGATGAAACTTTTGATAGTATAATTATTGTTGTTGCGAATGAGTATCATAATGAAGTTTATTCTTCACTTAGAAGATTTAATTTTGAAAATTTAGATGTTAGTGAAATGGAAGGAACTCCTTCTGAATTTATTAATAATGCTAATGCAAGATTAGATGCTATTGATAATGAAAGACATCAAACAAAAGTGGAACTTAAATCTATTGCAGAAAAATGGGATGATGATGTTCTTTCTTTAAAAGAACAATTAGAAAATGAAAAAGAAAGAAATGAAATCCTTTCAAGTTTCGGTGAAACTGAAAAATCTAAAGTTTTTGAAGCTTGGGTACCACTTAAAAAAGTTGATGAAACTAAACAAATTATTGAAGCTTCAAGTGATGGATATTGTGTTATAGAAGTTGAAGATGTTCCAGATGATAGTGAGGATGTTCCTGTTCTCCAAAATCATAAAGGATACTTTAAACCTTTCGAATTACTTGTACAAATGTACTCACCTTTAAAATATAATGAAATAGATCCTACATTTTTTGTAGCTATTACATTCCCATTCTTCTTCGGTTTTTGTTTAACTGATGGATTTTATGGTTTCTTAGATTTTTTAATTGGTTACTTCTTATTATATAGAGGTTTAGGTAGAAATAGTCAAAATGCAAAAGATTTTGGTATAATTGTTATGGCTAGTGGTATATGGGCTATTATTTTAGGTCTTATTACTAATGCTTTCCTTGGTGATTTCTGGGATAGAATACTTGGTTTAGGTCCACTTCCTACTTGTATACCTTGGTTAGATTCCTTTAAAAATTCAGCAACAATTTTAATAATTGCTATTGCTGTAGGTATTATTTATACTAATATCGCTTTCATTTTAGGTGCTATTAACAATGTAAGAAATGGAAATACTAAAGATGCTTTAACTAATCAAATTGTTTGGTTTGTTTTAGAAGTTGGTATTTTATTCTTAGCAATTGGATATATGATACCTTCCATTGGAATGATTGGCTATGTTATTGGTGCAATATTTGTTATTGTAGCATTTGGTCTATTATTCTGGGGTGGAGGAGTCTACGGTATAATGGATTTATTTGGTTTCATGGGTGATATTCTTTCATATGCAAGACTTTTAGCTTTATGTTTAGCTACTGGTGGTGTTGCTATGACTGTAAATATTTTAACAGTTATGTTAAATACTATGGTTCCATTTGTAGGTATTATTCTTGCAATTATTGTATTTGTACTTGGACATCTTGTAAACTGTGCTTTCCAAACTTTAGGTGCTGGTGTTAACGCATTACGTCTTAACTATGTAGAGTTCTTTGGTCAATTCTATATTGGTGGAAAACACAAATTTGAAGCTTTCAAAGCAAGTAGAAAATTCACAAAATTTAATGATTAAATTTTTAATTTCATTTAGTTTAAATTAAGATATATTTAATTTATAAAAAATTAACATTTCGATATTATTTAAGGAGAAATAAATTATGGTAGAAATTGTATTAGGTACTGCTTTAGCAGCTGTTGGTGCTGGTGTTGCAGTCGGTTTCGCTGGTTTAGGATCAGGTTTAGGTCAAGGAATGGCAGCTGCAGGTTCTGTAGGTGCTGTTGCTGAAGATGGAGATATGTTCTCTAGAGGTATTATTTTCTCAGCATTGTGTGAAACTCAGGCTATTTATGGGTTCTTAATTGCTATTTTATTATTAGTATTTTCAGGTTTACTTGGTGGTGGAGGTAAAGGATTATCCACTGCTGTTGGTATTGTTGCTATTGGTGCAGGTGCTGCTGTAGGATTTGCAGGTCTTGGTTCTGGTATGGGTCAAGGTATTGTTGCAGGTGCTTCTGTTGGAGCTATTGTTGAAAACGATGAAATGTTCTCTAGAGGTATTATTTTCTCAGCATTATGTGAAACTCAGGCTATTTATGGTTTCTTAATTGCTATCTTACTTATGGTATTCGGTGGAATATTAGGATAGTTTTGGAGGTCAACAAATGAGTTCTGGGGCAGAAAAAATTGTCTCTAACATTAACTCTAATGCTCAAGCTAAAGCTGATGAAATAATTCAAGAAGCTCAAAATAAAGCAGCTGATATTGCATCACAAGCAGAAAAAGATGCTGCAGCTCAACAAAAGAAAATTGTTGCTGATGGTCAAAAACAAGCTAAAATGAAACATCAACAAATTATCTCTGAAGCTAGAATGAATCAACGTAGAGCTGAGTTAGGGGCTAAAGAAGAAGTTATAGAAATGGCTTTTGATAAAGCAATTAATGATTTAACTGATATAGCATCTACTGGCGATTCAAAATATGTCGACTCATTAATTAATATGATTAAACAAGCTGCTACTGAAATTGGTGGTGGAGATTTAATTGTACAAGTAAAAGAAGCAGATAAAAGTAAAGTCAGTAGTATTTTAGCTACTGCTGCTAATAATGTTTCTTCAGATATTAATGTTGAAACAAGTTTTGAATTAGGTGAATCAATAAACACTATTGGTGGAGCTATTGTTAAAACTAAAAATGGAGAAATAGAAGTAAATAACACTATTGAATCTAGGGAAGCTAGATTTAAAAAATCTTTACGTAGTGAAGTTGCTCAAATATTATTTAAATAGGAGTGAGAATTTATGGCTGATCAAATTGCCGCTTTAATTAGTCAACTTGGACTTTCCAATGAAATGATTATAGTTTTTGTTGTATTAGCATTAGTTATCGTTGGAGCTGTTGTGGTTGTTGTTACAAGTAGGCCAATATTAGATATTTTCCCTTATCTCAATCCTATTGCTAAGGTTAGAGCTCGTAAAGGTAGACTCTTAAGTGATAAACAAATAGTTGAACTTGCAGAATCTAACTCTGTTGAAGATGTTACTAATTATTTAAGAAGTTTAGATGATTATCTTCCTTATTTAAATGAGTATTCTTTAGAAAAATCTTTAGATGTTCAAATGGCTGATACTTATAAATATTTAGCTACTATTGCACCTAAAGAAATTAAAAAACCTTTTGAAGTAATATCTACTAAAACTGATATTGCTAATATTAAAGCTTTATTAACTGCTAAAGCTGTTGGTTTCTCTAATGAAAAAACATCTGAATTATTAATCCCATCTGGATCTTTATATGATGATTTAGATAAATTAGTTGATGCAAGTTCAGTAACTGATGTTGTTGCAGGTTTAGATGGAACAGAATATTCTGATGTATTAAAAGATGCAATTCCTCAATATGAAGAAAGTAATTCTTTATTACCATTTTCAAATGCATTAGATAAATTTTATTTACATTCTTTATTACATTCAACTGAAGTTCCTGGAAATGAAAATACTGAAAAAATGTTTGCATATATTGGAACTCAGGTAGATATTGCAAATTTAAAATTAATAATTAGGGCAAAAGTGGATGGTTTAGATTATGATGTTGTTAGTCCTTATTTAATTAGTGAGGGTTACCAATTAAGAGAATGGAAACTTAAAGAACTTATGGAATCTCAAGATGTACCGGGAGTTATTTCCTCATTAGATGGTACTAAATATGGAGATATTCTTTCAGATGCTCTTACTAAATACAATGAAACTGGTATTGTTTCTGTATTTGAAAATACATTAGATTCCTACTTTGCAGATTATTCTCATTCATTATCATTAGAAAAACCATTAGGTATAGGTCCAATTATTGGATTTTTAAGTGGTAAAGAAAAAGAAATCAAAAACTTGAAAATTATCTCAAGAGCTAAAAGGGAAGAAGGTTTCCCTAATGATAAACTTCAGGAGATGTTAGTATGAGTTCTGTTGCTGTTATTGGTGATTTAGATACTATTACTGGTTTTAGACTTGGTGGAGTTTCAACTGGATATGTAGTTAATACTGAAGATGAAGCTAAAAAAGCTCTTGATGAATTACTTGAGAGTGAAATCTCAATTATTATTATTACACAAAAGGTAGCTGATGAAATAAGAGAGTATATCAATAAGACTATGGGTTCAGAAATAGTACCTATGATTATCGAAATTCCTGATAAAGATGGTGAATCTGAATCTGATAATGATCAAATGAGAGCTCTTATTAAAAGAGTTATTGGGGTAGATATTAAATGATTATTGAAGGAAACATTATCAAAATTGCAGGTCCTGTTATCCTTGCTGATGGGATGAGAGGTACTCAAATGCATGAAATGGTAAAAGTTGGAGATAGCCAACTTGTCGGTGAGATTATTGAGTTAGAAGGTGACACCGCAACCATTCAAGTATATGAAGAAACAGCAGGTATTAAACCTGGTGAAAAAGTAGAAAGTACTGGAGGTCCATTATCAGTAGAATTAGGTCCAGGTATTATGGGAGCTATCTTTGATGGAATCCAAAGACCTCTTGAAAAAATTAAAGAACAAACTGGGGACTTTATTGCAAGAGGTATTCAAGTACCTTCTATTGATAAAGAGAAAAAATGGACATTTAAACCTGTTGTCAGTGTTGGTGACAAAGTATTAGGTGGAGATGTTCTTGGTGAAGTAAATGAAACTTCTGCAGTTGTACATAAAATTTTAGTACCTCCTACTATTAGTGGTACTATTAAAAGTATTGCTACTGGAGATCACACTGTATTAGAAGATATTGCTGAAATTGAAACTGAAGAAGGTTCTATTGAAAAAGTTCAAATGTTACAAATTTGGCCTGTAAGGAAAGCAAGACCTTATGTTAAAAAACTTGATCCAGATGTACCTCTTGTAACTGGTCAAAGAGCACAAGATACTTTCTTCCCTATAGCTAAAGGTGGAGCTGCAGCAATTCCTGGTCCTTTTGGTTCAGGTAAAACAGTTACTCAACAACAATTAGCTAAATGGGCAGATGCAGATATCGTTGTATACATTGGATGTGGAGAACGTGGTAACGAAATGACTGAAGTACTTACTGAATTCCCATTCCTTGATGATCCAAAAACTGGTAATCCAATTATGGATAGGACTATTCTTATTGCTAATACTTCAAACATGCCAGTAGCAGCTCGTGAAGCATGTGTATATACTGGTATTACTATTGCAGAATATTTCCGTGATCAAGGTTACGATGTAGCACTTATGGCTGATTCTACCTCAAGATGGGCAGAAGCTATGAGGGAGATTTCTGGAAGACTTGAAGAAATGCCTGGTGAAGAAGGTTACCCTGCATACTTAGCATCTAGACTTGCACAATTCTATGAAAGAGCAGGAAGAGTTCATACTATTGGTTCTGAACCTAAAGAAGCTTCAATTAGTGTAGTTGGAGCAGTATCACCTCCTGGTGGAGATTTATCTGAACCTGTTACTCAAAACACCTTACGTATTTGTAAAGTATTTTGGGCATTAGATGCATCTCTTGCAGATAAACGTCACTTCCCTTCTATTAACTGGTTACAAAGTTATTCATTATATGTAGACAGTATTCAAAACTGGTGGAAAGAAACTGTTGGTGAAGATTGGAGAGCTAACCGTGATGAAGCTATGGTTTTACTCCAAGAAGAATCTGAACTTCAAGAAATTGTACAATTAGTTGGTCCAGATGCTTTACCTGATTCACAACAAGTTACTTTACAAACCGCTCGTATGTTAAGAGAAGATTTCTTACAACAAAATGCATTTGATGATGTTGATACTTACTGTCCTCCTGCTAAACAAGCTGATATGTTAAGAACTATATTATTATTTAACAAAGAAGCTAAAACTGCAGTTGCAAATGGTGGAGACATCAAAAAAATAGATGCATTATCTGTTAAAGATGAAATTGCAAGAATGAAATATATTCCTGCTAAAGAATTTGATGTTAAAATTAAAGACATCAAAGCTAAAATTGTAGATCAAATGGCTGGTGTATAAATATGAATACTGATATTAAAACTAAAGAATACACTACAGTTACAGAAGTTTCAGGTCCTTTAATGATTGTTGAAGGTGTTGAAGGTGTTGCTTACAATGAGATTGTAGAAATTGAAACTCCTGCTGGTGAACACAGAACTGGTCAAGTTTTAGAAGTAAAAGAAGATATTGCTGTTGTACAAGTTTTCGAAGGTACTTCTGATTTAAACACTAAAAATACTAAAACTAGATTTACTGGTGAAACTGCTAAAATTGGTGTTTCTAAAGAAATGATGGGTCGTATCTTTAATGGTACTGGTAAACCTATTGATGGTGGACCTGAAATAATTCCTGAAAAAGAATTAGATATTAATGGAAACCCTATGAACCCAACTTCTAGGGAATATCCTGCTGAATTCATTCAAACTGGTATATCTACCATTGATGGAATGAACACTTTAGTAAGAGGTCAAAAACTTCCTATTTTCTCAGGATCTGGTTTACCTCACAACGAACTTGCAGCACAAATTGCAAGACAAGCACAAGTAGTTGGAGATGACACTGAATTTGCAGTAATCTTTGCTGCTATGGGTATTACTCACGAAGAAGCTAACTTCTTTATGAATGAATTTGAAAAAACTGGTGCTTTAGAAAAAGTAACTGTATTTATGAACTTAGCAGATGATCCTGCTATTGAAAGGATTTTAACTCCTAAAATGGCTTTAACTACTGCTGAATACTTTGCTTTCGATTTAGGTATGCATGTACTTGTTATCTTAACTGATTTAACAAATTACTGTGAAGCATTAAGGGAAATCTCTGCAGCTAGGGATGAAGTTCCTGGAAGAAGAGGTTATCCTGGATACATGTATACTGATTTAGCAGGTATTTATGAAAGAGCAGGACGTATTCAAGGTAAAGAAGGTTCAATTACTCAAATGCCTATTTTAGTCATGCCACAAGATGATATTACTCACCCTATTCCTGATTTAACTGGATATATTACTGAAGGACAAATAGTATTAAGTAGGGATTTACATAGGAAAGGTATTTACCCACCTATTGATGTACTTCCTTCATTATCTCGTTTAATGGGTGGAGGTATTGGTGAAGGTAAAACTAGACCTGACCACAGTGGTGTATCTGATCAATTATATTCAGCTTATGCTGAAGGTCGTGATTTAAGAGATTTAGTAGCTGTTGTTGGTGAAGAAGCTCTTACTGAAAGAGATCAATCCTTCTTAAAATTTGCTGAAGAATTTGAGAAAAGATTTGTAACCCAATCTAAAGATGAGGATAGATCTATTGAAGAAACTTTAGATCTTGGTTGGGACTTATTCAGAATCTTACCTAGAAATGAACTTAAACGTGTTAAAGACGAATTTGTTGAAGAACACCTTAAAGAATAGAATAATATTTTCTATAAATAAATTCTTCTTGGAATTTATTTTTATATTCTATTTTATTGATGTATCCCACTTTTAAAGGAGGATAATATGGCAGAAGAAGTATTAGAAGGTATTAATCCTACTCGTATGGAATTACTTGCACTTAAAAAACGTGAAAAACTTGCTGTTAAAGGTCACAGTTTACTTAAAGAAAAACGTGATGCTTTAATTAAAGAGTTTTTTGATATTTTAAATAAAGTTAAAGGTGCTCGTTCCGATGTAGAAAAAATCCTTAAAGAAGCTTATGAAGCTTTAACATTAGCTCAAATTCAAATGGGTGATTTGGCTGTTAAAAAAACTGCTTTATCCGTTAAAGAATCTGTTGATGTAAATGTTACATCAAGAAATATTATGGGTGTTCCAGTTCCTTTATGTGATACACATTTTGATTCAAGAACTTTAGTTGATCGTGGATATGGTTTTGGAGATACTTCTGCTCAATTAGATTTAGCTGCTGAAAAATTTGAAGAAGCAGTTAAAATGATTATTGAGCTTGGTGAAATTGAAAAAACAATTTATCTTTTAGCTGAAGAAATTGAAAAAACAAAACGTCGTGTAAATGCTCTTGAACATGTCATGATTCCAAAACTTGAAAACACTATTAAAGTTATTGATATGAGACTTCAAGAAATGGAAAGGGAAAACTTTGTAAGATTGAAAATGATTCGATCTACATTGGAAGCAAATGAAGCTAAAGCTGAAGCTAAAAAAGCTGCAAAAGAAGCTCAAGCTTAGAAACAAAGAAACTTTGTATTTAAAATTTAGATTACTTATTAAGGGAATAGAATAAAAAATTTCTCTTATTTATCAAATTCCCTTTTTATTATCTATCTATTCTTTAAAATTGAGTTTTAATCTTTTTTTTAAAAGATTTTTTCTATTTTTATTTTTTATTATATAAATTACTTTTATTGTTATTTTTTTTTAAAAAAGATAGAAGATTTTATTATTAATTTTAAAATTCTTTAAAAAATAGTAAATTATCTCATTTTTAATTAAAATATTATATAGTTTAATGTTTAAATAATAGATTTAAATAGTAATTTATAAAATATTATAAATATTTAATTTTAATTTATTTAAAAAAATTTCATCTAGGAATTTCTAATTATACTTAGTTTATTTAAAAATATTATTTAAGAAATTTCTAATTATAATTAATTTATTTAAAAAAAGAAGTTTTTAAAGTTTAATTAAATTGTGATATTATGCGTAGAAGTCCATTTAATTTAGCAATGAATGATCCTGATAGAAGAGTTAAATTATTTAAAATATTTAACTTTGCTATAATATTAACTACATTTATGATGGTGTTTGGGGTTATTTTATTTATATTAATTACATTTGGTATTATTCATTTCTAATTATATTCTATAAATATTTTTGTTTATTTCATTTTTTAAGTTTTTAATTTCTTTTAATCCTTTTTTAATATTATTACATTCTTTTATTATTGTAACAAGTGGTTCATCTTTTTCTATTATTGTATTTTTTCTTGAAATATCATATAAATTTTCTATTTCTAAATTTCCTTGTTTAATTCTATTTGGGGAATATATTATTTCTTTAATACAATGGCCTTTAGGATTTAATTTCTGTATAATTTCACCATTACATGCATTAATATGTTCTTCAAGTAAATTTATTGATAATACTTTTTCAATTAATTCATAGGTTCCTTGAAAACGAGGATTTACTTCAATTAGATAAATATCATTATCTAAAATATTATTTGTTTCATTTTCTTTTGATGATAGTATTAAATCAACTCCATTAGATCCTATAAGATTCTGTTTTTTTATAATTTCTTCACTTAATAAGTTCATATCTTCATTAAGGTTTTTCATTCCAATTTCATCATATGGAATTTTAATATTTGTAAATTCTTGTATTGTTTTAATGTCTAAAGGAAGTATATTTCCACAATACTTATAATTATTTTTGAAACCAATATCATCTAATGTTAATAATCTTGTATTCATTATTGTTTTTGCATCTGTTTTTGAAGATAAAACTGAAGAACTTAAATTTATACCTTCTATGTATTCTTGAATTAATATTTCACCTAAATTATTAATGATATTTTCAATCATATTTTTTATATTGTTATCTTCAATAAACTTTTCATAATTTAAAAGAATTGTATTATACCCTCCTGATCCATGGTTAGGTTTTGCAATAAATTGAATATTATTATATTCTTTTAATATTTCATTTAATTCATATATATCATTAATTAAAAATGTCATTGGCATTAAAAATTCATTTGAATTTTTATTGTAAAATTTATATTTATTACTTACATGTTTTGTTTTTTTATTTCCAATGATTTTTTTAGTATATTTTGAGAATTTTCCAGTAAAATCTTCTGCAGTTAATCCTGATGTTAATATAATACCATCTGCATCTTTTAAAAATTCTTCTCCATTTTCTAATAATTTTAAAGGACTATAATTTTCTTCAAATAGTCCACAACTTTCATTACTTTCTTCTTCTAAAATATGCTTTTCTTCAATATTATCTGGAAAGTCAATAGTTGTGAAATAACTTGATGATTTAACATTATAATTTAATTTTTTTGCTGATGTTACTTCTGGACGAGTGTTTACTCCTATTATTACTAAATTATCCATTTTAAACAGTCCTTATTTTTTATTATTTAATTTTTTATTTATTTTAACTTTTAATTATTTTGTTTATTTCTGTTTTTTAAATTTAATTATTCTAAATATCTTTGATTTATCTAATTTTTTATTAATTTACCGATACATTTATATAGTATGTTTACTAAAATAATAGTGTTCTATGTAAATAGAGCTATCTATTTATTAGAATTAGTCCCGTAGGGTAGTGGTAATCCTTCTAGGCTTTGGACCCGGAGACGGCGGTTCGACTCCGCTCGGGACTATATATTTTTTGATTTTGCTCTTTTTTTAGTTATTACTTATTTTTATTATATTTTAAATGATTTTTTATGGTTTTATTTTTTATTGGATAATCCTTTGGTTTTAGGTTATTATATTCCATTTATTGTTTATTTTGGGTATTTTTTTGTTTTAGGTTATTATATTCAATTTTTTGCAAAATATTTTTTATTTTATTTTATTTAAAAGATCTATTTTTTAATATTTTTATAAAGATTAAATTGAATTTTCTATTTTTTTAGTTTATAATACTTTGTTTAATTTACTAATTTTTAGAATAAACTTTTTAAACTTGAATTTTGGATATTGGTTTGTTTAAATTTTTATAAAAAACAATATTTTAATATATTATTTAAAATAAGTTTTTTTTAGTTTATTTAGATTTAATTGTGATTATTTTAATTATTCAGAAATTTTTATTATTAGTTTTAAAAAGGTGAAATATTTATTTCGATATGAAAAGTTCTATATATTTACATAATAATGATTAAAATTTCTTAATTTAATTAAATCATTTGGATTTTATTATTTGATGGAGATTATTGGGATTATGGTTTAAGTTTTAATTAAAAATCTATTGTAAAATTAAATAAATTTAATTAAAACAATTCTTTCTAAAACATTAAATATTGGATAAATTGATAATATGAAATAATTTATCTTGATATGAAAACATTTATATATCCTTATATTTAATATAAATATGTGGCCAACATATTTAAGTTTTAATTTAAAGTTATAAAAAATATAATGAAAATATATAAAATTTGAACAAAATATTATTTATTTTTATTAATTTTAATTATTGTATATTCATTTAAATTATCTTAACAATAGATTAAATTATATCTTCCTTTTTTGTGTTTAGGGACGTTCATGTATAATTTTTTTCAAAATTATCTGTTTTGTAATTATGAATTATTTTTATATTTATGTTGGTAATTTTTGTATAATACTATTTGGTGTATATTATGGAGAAGAATATGAAAATATTAATAGCTGCTATTATTGTAATAATTGCGGTTGTTTTAGTAGGATTATATGCTACTGGTTCATTTAATACTACTAGTTCTGATAATAGTTTACAAGGACAAGAAGTTAAAATTGCTGCTGCAGCTAGTTTGAAAAATGTTTATGATGATAAATTAATTCCTATGTTTGAGAAAAAGTATCCAGGTGTAAAAGTTACTGCTACTTATGCTTCTAGTGGGGATTTAGAAAAACAAATTGAAAATGGTTTAGATGTAGATATATTCATGTCTGCTGGTAATAAACAAATGAATGCTTTAGTTGATAAAGGTTTAGTTAACAACAGTACTAATGTTCAATCTTTAGAGAATAAACTTGTTTTAATTGTACCTGCTGATTCAAAAACAAATGTTTCTTCATTTAAAGATTTAAAAGATGTAAATGGTACTATTGCTATTGGTGATCCTAAATCTGTACCTGCTGGACAATATGCTAATGAATCATTACATAATATTGGTATATGGGATGATGTTGAACCTAGATTATCATTAGCTTCTGATGTAACTGCTGTATTAAATCAAGTAGCTCAAGGATCTGCTGATTATGGTATTGTTTATGCTACTGATGCTAAATCAAATAATAATGTTAAAGTAGTTTGTGAAGCTCCTAAAGGTTCTTTAAAAACTATTATTTATCCTGTAGCTCCACTTAAAGCTTCACAAAATGATACTGCTACTGAAAAATTCATGGAATTCTTACAATCTCAAGAAGCTCAACAAGTATTCGAAGATTATGGATTTACTATTCATAAATCTTAGTTTATTTATGATTTAGTTAAAATTGAAATATTATGGATTTATTATCCATAAATAAATTTTTTTAAGATGATGCATATAATTATATGTTAATTTGTGATAAATATTTACTATTTATAAATAAAACTTTTTTTTATTTTTTTGCAATTAGAAAATAATTAGTATTTTAAAGGAGAGACATAATGGATTGGACACCTATTGGAATTTCAATGAAAACAGCAAGTTTATCAATTTTAATAACCTTTTTTTTAGGTTTAATTGTTGCTTGGATTATTGTTAAAATTAAAAATGATGCAATAAAAATAGTTCTTGATGGTATTTTTACATTACCAATCGTATTACCTCCTACTGTTGTAGGGTTCTTTTTATTGTATATTTTGGAGTTAGAGGACCTATTGGTAGCTTTTTAATAAATTATTTTGCAGTAAAAATTGCTTTTTCATGGCCTGCAACTGTTATTGCTGCAGTAGTTATGTCATTTCCTTTAATGTATCGTTCTGCTAGAGGTGCATATGAACAAGTGGATTCTAATCTAATTGATGCTGGTCGTACATTAGGTATGTCTGAATGGAAAATCTTTTGGAAGATTTTATTTGCAAATGCATTACCTGGAATTATTAGTGGTGGAATTCTTGCTTATGCTCGTGGTTTAGGTGAGTTTGGTGCTACTGCAATGCTTGCAGGTAATATTGCAGGACAAACTAGAACTCTCCCTATGGCTGTTTACTCTGAAGTAGCTGCAGGGAATATGATGGATGCTAGTAATTATGTAATATTCATTGTTATAATTGCATTTATAGCTATTTTCATTATGGACTATGTTACTATACGTAGAGAAAAACAATGGAGATAAATATTATAAAATACTTTTTATTTTTTTTATTTCTTGAAATCGTAGAGAAAAACAATTGAGATAAATATTAAAATAAATTTTATTTTTTTTATTTCTTGAAATCCTAAATTAAATTAATATTCATTTTTAATTTAAAAAATAAATATCTTTTTATAGAATTAAATCTTAGATTAAAATAGGTTTTAAAATGAGTCTATTTTTTTTATTGTGGAGAATAAATTATGAGTAGTAAATTGTTAAAAGTAAATATCCAAAAAAAGCTTAAAGAATTTGATTTGGAAGTTGATTTTCAATTAAGTAAAGGTTGTTTGGGTATTCTTGGACCTTCTGGTTGTGGTAAAAGTATGACATTAAAGTCTATTGCAGGAATTATAAATCCTGATGGAGGTCTTGTAAGTTTAACTACTGATGAAAATACTATTTATTATGATTCAAATAAGAAAATTAATTTAAAACCTCAAGATAGGAATGTAGGTTACTTATTCCAGAACTATGCTTTATTTCCTAATATGTCTGTTGAAGAAAATATTGCTGCAGGTTTATCTAAAAAACATGATAAAAATATTGTACCTGATATGATTAAACGTTTTCATTTAGGAGGGTTAGAAAAAAGATATCCTAAACAGTTGTCTGGAGGTCAACAACAAAGAGTAGCTTTAGCTCGTATTATGGCTTATAGTCCTGATGTTATATTATTGGATGAACCTTTTAGTGCTATGGACACTGTTTTAAAAGAAAAATTACGTATTGAACTAATTAATTTACTAAATGATTTTGATGGTTTATCAATTTTAGTTACTCATAATCGTGATGAAGCATTTCAATTTTGTGATGAACTTTTAGTATTAGATAAAGGTAAAGTTATTGCAAAAGGACCTACTCATGAAATATTTGAAAATCCAAGGAAAGTTCAAGTTGCTAAACTTACAGGAATTAAGAATATTTCTAAAATTGAAGCTATTGATGATTATCATCTTAAAGCTTTAGATTGGAATGTTAAATTTGAAGTATCTAAAAAGATTTCTCCTAATATTACTCATATTGGAATAAGAGCACATGATTTCCATCCTTCTGAAAAAAATGATGTTAATGTAGTTGAAACTTCAAATTCAAATATCTTAGAAAGACCTTTTGAATGGGATGTAACATTAGCAAATGGTATATGGTGGAAAGTTGATAAATTGATTTATGAACACCAATGTGATATTCCTAAATATTTAAAAGTAAATCCTAAGAATATTGTTTTATTAGAAGAGAATTAATGTTTTAGTTTTTAACTTTTTTATAATTTTTAATTTAACTTTATTTTTATAATATTGAATATTTTTATTTAAATATAAAATTTAAGTAATTATTAGCTATTTTTTAAGATTTTATTTATAAATTAATTTTTTATACTTATTTAGTTTTAATTTAATTTTTTATTTTTTAAATCATCTTTATTGATTTTATTAATATTTCTTTTTTCTAGATAAAATTTTACTTTTTTTAATTAACTGATTATTTGCTATTTAATAGAAATAACAATTAATTAGTAAGTTTATTTAATTTAATAATTATGATTTTTATTAAAAATATTAGGTTTAATCAGTGATTTTATTTAAAGTAATAGATGGTTTTTATTAAAATATTAAATTTATTCAATAGTCTTTCTAAATCAATAAATAAAAATATAAAAAAACAAAACTTATTTAAATTATATACAATAATATATAATAGGTAAAATAGTTAGTAATTATATTTTTATTTTTATTTAAATGTTTTATCCAAATATTTTAACGGAGGTAAAATATGAATAATAACATGGATGCTTATTATCAAAAAAGAAGTGATATATACAATCATATTAAAAATGCAAACACTTATGAAAAAATTGTACTTTCATTTCTTATGGCATGTTTCACAGGTATTATGGCACAAATAGCAATTCCATTACCATTCACTCCAGTTCCAATTACATTACAAACTTTTGCAGTATTAATTGCAGGTTTATTCCTTGGAAAAAAATATGGATTATTATCTCAAATATTTTATGTTGGACTTGGACTTGTTATTCCATGGTACAGTGGAATGGTTGGAGGACTTTCAGTATTACTTGGTTCTAACTGCGGATACTTTATAGGATTCTTAGTATGTGCATACTTTGTTGGATACATTTCAGAAAATTATCCTCAATCTAGAAATTTCACAAGAATGACTGGAACATTACTTATTGCTAACTTTGTTGCAATTTATGTCCCAGGTTTAATTGGATTATATGCTGCATTTTTATTTGGTAAAGGTGTATCTTTAAGTTTAATCCAAGTTCTTGCAATGGGTCTTATTCCATTTATTGCTGGAGATATATTAAAAGTTTTAGCAGGATCTGCTATTTCAAAAACATTATTACCAAAAAATGAGTAAATTACTCATTTACTATTTTTTATTTTTTAAAAACAACTATTTTTATGATATTATGTTAAAAATACGTGGTCATCATTTATTATGTTTACAAGGTTTTCAAGGTTATGGATACAATGAAGATTTTGTAAAAAACATGACTATAATTTATGATAAAATTATGAATGATGAAGAATACATTAAGCTTATTTCAAGTATTGATGATATCTGTAAAAAATGTCCAAATAATAAGTGTGATATATGTATAAACAAAGACGAAAACAGTAAAATAATTAAGATGGATAAAATAGTTCTAAGAAAAATACAAAAAGAAAAAAACAGTAATTATTATAAAGCAAGTGAACTATTTGATTTAATTAATAATAAATTATTTACAAAAAAAGAAGACATTAAAAACACATGTCTTGGATGTAAATGGTATGATGTTTGTCTTTGGGCAAAACAAATAAAATAATTTTTTTATATTTTAAAATAGATAAGGTAATTTATATTAGTTTTAATGTTTTATTTTTCTTTGGTTTTTTTCTGTTTAGGTTATTTTTCTTGTTTTTTGGTTTTTTATTTGTCTTATTTTCTAGTTTTTTATTAGAATAAGTTTAATTTATTAGTTTTTTATTTTATTTTAATTTTTTTAAGTTTTATATATTTTTTTTAAAAAAAATTAAGAGAATATTTTTCTCTTAAAATTTATTTTATTCTTTTTTAACACCAGCAATTTCAGATAGTGATTTACCTTCTTTTAATAATTTAAGAATTTTTGATTCTTTAACTTTAATATTAAGTGTTTCTAATATTACTTGATTGAATTTTTCTTGTGGAATAATAAGTACTCCACTTTCATCACCAAATAAAAAGTCTCCTGGTTTAATTATTTGATTATCAATTATTAATTCTGGATTAACTTTACCATATCCAAGTGCTATTCCTGCATTAGGTACAAGATCTAATGCAAATAATGGGAAGTTCATATATCTTGTAATATCAACATCTCTAAGATACCCATATACTACACATCCTGCAATTCCTTTTTCTTGTGCACAAGTTGAAGCAAGTTCTCCCCAAATTGCAGAAGGTTCACCATTAGAATGTAAGAATAATATTTCTCCTTCTTTAGCTTCATCCATAGCAAGTAATCCAGTTCCCCAATCATCAGAATTAGTATCACAAGTTACTATTCTACCATAAACTCTTTGTTTATTAACAGATTTTAATCCTTTAATTACTCCACTTCTTCTTGAAATATTATTATATGCATCTGATACTTGACAAGTACATACTGAATCAATTAATGCTTTTAAGTTTGTGTATGCTTTTATATTTGATTTATCTTCTTTAAGATATAAATCTTCAATAGAAAAATTATCTTCAGTTAAATCGATATCATTTAATTTGGTTTTTTTATTATTTTTACTTTTTCTTGATGCCATTTTTAAAACAGTTTTTGGAGTTACTTTAGCCAATTAAAACACCCTTATTTTTAATTAAAAGTCTATTTAAATATATATCATTTTAAAATCTATTAATTAAATAATGGATTTATTGGTATTAGTTTAAATAGGCTAATATGAATTTTTAATTAATATATTATCATTTAATTTAATAAATTTTAATTAAAAAATTCATTTTATAGTAATAAATATTATATTATAATTTTATTTTTCATATTATAAAATATTAATTAATATTTTAACTTTATATTTGCTTTTTTATTTTTAATTTATTTTTATTTTATTTTAGCTTCTTTTTTTATTATTTTTTCTATTTAATTAAAGTTTTTTTATTTTTGAGTTTCATATAATTTTAATAATTTTATTCTATTTTTATTATAAATCTTAATTTATTGAATTTTATTTTATTATATTAATTTTTAAATATACAATTTTATATATTAGTTTAAACTAAATATATTATAGGTAAATTTAACATTCATTACATACTCAAAAGAGTTTATTATTATTAATTTATTTATTTCACAATTATTTAAAAATATTAAAGGAGATAAAGACTTTAAATTAGTTATTATTTAAATTTAAAATATCGTTGTCTTAAATAGGATAAAAATCGTTAGTTTATATATTATTTATCTTATTAAAATTTTAATTTAGTTATTATAAGAATTTAAAATATTGTTAAAATTGTATTGTTTAAGGAAAGTAATTTATTAATAACTTATTATGTTCTAAATAGTATAGATTTTATTTAATTGAAATTATTATTTATATAAAAGTAATTTAGCTATATAGACTTTAAGTCTTTAATAACTTTATTGTAATTGTATTATAATGTATTAGCGTAAGCTTTAGCTCTTTTTGTATGGTTTTTACCTAAAATTTCATTTATTTAATAAATAATTACTTAATTAAATTTTTTTATTTATTATTAAATTTAATTAATAAATCTTATTTAGTTTAATTATTTAAATAGAATTTATTAATTATTATATTATTCCAATAAATGGTTTTTAGGATAATTTAAACGCATTATTTTATAAGAACTGTTTATTTAAGATATACTTAAATTATTAAATTTAATAATTTATGTTTTTGAAAAATATTTAAATTAAATTAGATTAAATTTTAAAGATTTTTAATTTTTATTCTTAATCTTAAGTTTGTTTGGAAATTTTTAATTTTTAAATTTAAATTCTAATTATTTAAGTTGATTTATAAATTTTATATGACTTATTTAAATTAAGCCGTAAAGGAGGCTTATTATGTCAAAAGGTGAAGAACTAACTACTACTAAATATCTCATTTATGCAGATATTAATGCTAATGGGGTTGTTGAAAAACCTGATGTTGTTGGTGCTATTTTTGGTCAAACTGAAGGTCTTTTAAGTAATGATTTAGATTTGAGAGAACTTCAAAGAACTGGAAGAATAGGCAGAATTCAGGTTATTATTCATTCTAATGGTGGTCGTGCTAAAGGTGAAATAGTAATTCCTTCTAGTTTAGATAGGATTGAAACAGCTATTTTAGCAGCATCACTTGAAACAATTAACCGTGTTGGACCTTGTGAAGCAAACATCAAAGTTAATAAAGTTGAGGATGTTCGTGCAGTTAAAAGGCAACAAGTTGTTAACCGTGCAAAAGAAATATATAAAGGTATGATGGATAGTGTTACTCCTGCAAGTATGCAAATGATTGAAGAAGTAAGGGAAGCTATGCGTGTTCATGAAATATCTGAATTTGGTGAGGAAAGACTCCCTGCTGGACCTAGTGTTCATACTTCAGATGCAATCATTGTTGTTGAAGGAAGAAATGATGTATTAAATCTTTTAAAATATGGTATTAAAAATACTGTTGCTGTAGAAGGAGTTAATGTTCCTAAATCTATTGCAGATTTAACTAAAAAAAGAACTGTTACAGTATTTGTAGATGGTGATCGTGGTGGAGAACTTATCTTAAAAGAACTTCTTCAAGTAGGGGATGTTGATTTTGTAACTCGTGCTCCTGTTGGAAAAGAAGTTGAAGATCTTGAAAAAGATGAAGTTATTACAGCTCTTAGAGATAAAACTCCTATTGAACAATTTTTAGCAACTACTAGTTTAATTTCTAATTCAGATGTTCAAAATAAAAAATCTTCTAAAAAATCTAGAAGAAATAATAATAACCATAACAATAATCATAAAAATAATTATAAATATGATAATGATTATGATTATGAGGATATTGTTGAGCAACCAGATTTTGTTGTTGAAGATGATGATGAAATCAGTTTAATGAAAGACATGTTAAAAGAAATTGAAGGTTCTGGCACTGGAGAAATCTTAGATAATGCATTAAACCTTATGAAAGAAGTAAGTGTTGAAGAACTTTATAATGAAGTACAACATGTTGAAGATAATGCAGAAACAATAATCTTTGATGGTGTTGTTTCACAAAGATTAATTGATGCATCTTATAAAAAAGGTATTAAAAATATTGTAGCTTTTAAAACTCAAAATGTTGTTAAAAAACCTCATGGTTTAAAAGTTATTACTTTAGAATAAAAATAGATTTTTTCTATTTTTATTTTCATTATTTGTTATTTTTATTGTTTGCTTTGTTTTGTGTTTTTTCTTGTTTTTAGCTATTTTTTCTTATTATTGATTTATTATTAATTATTGTTTTTCTTGTTTGTTTATTTTGTGTTTTTTTTAGCTATTTTCTTATTAATGATTTAATTATTAATCACTGATTTTTTTATTTGTTATTCATTATTTTACATAATATTGCTATTTAAACTATGTAAAACATTCATTTCTTTCCATTTTATAAATCCTAATTCATCAATATATTCTTCATCACAATGAACTTTTTCTACACGTCCAAAGAATACTTCATGTGTTCCAGGTTTAATACTATCAATTACCTTACATTCAAAGTTAACTGGACAATCTACAATTATTGGTGCATTTACAATATCTCCATCAATAATCTCAATATTTTCTAATTTATTAACATCATAACCTGAAACAGTACCTAAATATCTTACAAGGTCTATATGTTCGTCAGTAGGAATATTAACTATAAACTCTTTCTGTTCTTTTATGATATGATGTGAAAATCTTTTATCAATAATTGCAATCATTATAATTTTTGGATCAAAGCTTACATTTCCTATAAATCCTACTGCAAGTGCATTGTCTCGTCCATCTTTATCTCTACATGATACAATAGTACATGGTTCTGGATTTACATATTTATCATATCTTACTTCTTTTTTCATTTTAAAACCTCTTATTGGAATATTTTATATTAATTAATTTTATTTTTTTATTTTAAAAGTATATTTTCTTTAATTTTATTGTATTTTTCTTAATTTTAGTTATTTTAGTTTTCTATAACTATATTCAAGTTTTAACTTAATTTTTCATGTTTATTTAGTAATTTTGCAGTTATATTTTTTAACCAAAATATTTATTTACTTCGTTATACTATTATTATTTACTTCGTTATATCTTTATAAAAAATTATTTTATTTATAGTTTAGTTTATTAAATATAAATTCAATTTATAAATTATTATAATTTAAAACTAATTAATTTAATAATTAAATTTTTTAATAAATAAGTTTTTAAATGGATTAAACTTTTATTAGATTTTTATATTTTTATTTTAAGTTATTATTCTATAATTTTAATGATATAACTAATTTTTATTTAATTAAGTTTTATTAAAAGGGATTATTATGCCTAGATTTTCAAATATGAAAAACATTATTAATTCAAATCAAGTCAAAGTATCTCCTACTTCTATTAATCTTCCTCAATATGATGAAGAAGGAAATAAAATTAGTATTTTAGATTTATTTGATTTTAATGAAATGTGTGAAGATTATGTTATAGATTTGGAAATTAGGAATTATTCACAAAATACTATTAAAACTTATACAAATATTATTCAAAATTTTATTTCTTATCTTACTATGCAAGATAATTTATATGATGAAAGGGTTTTTTTAAGATCATTTAAACGTTATATTCAACATCTTAAAAGAGATAAAGGTGTTTCACAAAATTATATTTATCTTGTAACAATAACTATTAAAAAATTCTTAGAATTTAATGATATTGATTTTTTATATGATATTGAATTTCCTAAACGAACTAAAGCTCTACCTAAATCTTTAAATGAACATGAGGTAGAACTTTTAATTGAAGCAGTAGATAAAGATAAAGAAAATACAAAATTGCAAAAATTTAATAAAATGAGGAATAAAACAATTTTTACAATATTATATTCATCAGGACTTCGTATAAGTGAATTATTAAATTTAAAATATTCTGATATTGATTTTGAAACACGTACTATGAGAATTAGAGGTAAAGGTGATAAAGATAGAATTGTTTTATTTGATAATAATGCAAAAAATGTTATTTTGGAGTATAATAAATTAAGAGATCAATCTAATCCATTATTGATATATAATAAAAATGGAGATAAATTATCTTCACGTTATGTTGAAATTTTAATTAAAAAATATGCTAAAGTTGCAGGTATTAAGAAAAAAGTTACTCCTCATATTTTAAGACATTCTTTTGCAACACATTTACTTAAACATGGTGTAGATATAAGAATAATTCAACAATTACTTGGTCATGCAAGCTTATCAACTACACAGATATATACAAGTGTAGATATGGAATCTGTTAAGAATATTTATGATGAAGCTAGATCTGAAGAAATTATTTGATCTTTAAATGAGTTTTTATTAATTAGTTAAAAATTTTTATTTACTCTTTTTTAAAGCTTTTTAAATTCTTTTATTAGAAATGCATATATTATATATTTAAAAGTTTGTTTAAACTCTTTATTATCAATGTATATATTAATATATTATTTTATTTTTGGAGCCTTTGTTTAAATTCTTTATTTGGAATGTATATATTTAATATATTTTTAAAATATTTGTTTAAACTTTTTATTATTTATGTTATATGTGTCTGTGTAATATTTTTTTATTAAATTATTGTTTAATTACTTTTATCCTATTTAAAGATAGTTTAATAAAGTTTTCTTAATAGTAGTTTAGTAACATTTGTATATTAAAATATATAAAATTATATGAACTTATTTTAGTATTTTAATATTCTATACTCTTTATTTTAAAAATTAAATAGTAAGTTATTTAAATAAGAATGATTTTTATATATAAAACTATCGAAATATTTATATATTATCATAAATACATTATATATTGTATTAAAAAAATTGACTGATTTTTTATGAAAGTTCTTGGTAACAGTTTGCATATTGCAAACTCTGGTAAATTAATTGCAAGAGGAAAACAAACTCCTATTGCTGGTGCTTTAGTTTTTAATAGTAAAAAGAATAAAATAGGCAAAGTTAATACTGTTTTTGGACCTACTAAAAGTCCATATATTTCTATTAATCTTTTTAGATCTACTAATAGAAATCAGATAATAAATAATTATGGAGAAAAACTATTTGTTTCAACTAAAAGGAATAAAAAGAGAAAATCACGCAGATAATTAAATTATTTAAGTATTTATTATTGTGTGCTGTTATCAATATATTTTGAAGTTTAATTTATAAAATAAATTTATTATTTTCATATATATTATTACTATTATACATTCAAGTTATTATATGGAAAATTTTTTATTCATGGGGATGATATTATGGATAATGAAGAATTAAAAAACATGATTTCTAAAACCAGGAAATCTAAACAAATTTTCAGTAATGGTGTTCCAGATAATCATATTTCTCAAAAAGAACAAATGCAACATGATGTATTTGATATGGATAAGATAACTCAATGTCCAGAATGTGGTTCAGATAAATTTATAAGGGATTATGTAAGATCTGAGGTTGTTTGTGAAAATTGTGGTTTTGTTATAGATGAAAACCTTCTTGATATGGGTCCTGAATGGAGGGCTTTTGATCATGAACAAAGAGATAAACGTACTCGTGTAGGTGCTCCTACTACTTATACAATTCACGATAAAGGTCTTAGTACCATGATTGATTGGAGAAACAAAGATATTTATGGTAGAGATATTCCTGCTCGTAATCGTGCTCAATGGTATCGTTTAAGAAAATGGCAAAGAAAAATTAGAATTTCTGGAGCTACTGAAAGGAACCTTGCTTTTGCATTAAGTGAACTTGATAGATATTCTTCTAGACTTGGTCTTCCTAGAAGTGTTAGGGAAGCTGCTTCAGTTATTTATAGAAGTGCTGTTGAAAATAAACTTATTCGTGGTAGAAGTATTGAAGGTGTAGTTGCTGCTAGTTTATATGCTGCTTGTAGGCAATGTAAAGTTCCTCGTACTTTAGATGAAATTGCAGATGTTTCAACTGTAACTAAAAAAGAAGTTGGTAGGACTTACAGATTCTTAGCTCGTGAATTACATATCAAATTACCACCTACATCTCCAGTAGATTATGTACCTAGATTTGCTAGTGAATTAGGTTTATCTGGTGAAGTTCAATCTAAAGCTATTGATATTATTAATCAAGCAATGGATAAAGGTTTAACTTCTGGTAGAGGACCTACTGGTGTTGCTGCAGCTGCATTATATATTGCATCTGTTTTATTAGGTGAAAGGAAAACACAAAGAGATGTTGCAGAAATTGCTGGTGTAACTGAAGTTACTATTAGGAATAGGTATAAAGAGTTAACAGAACAATTAGATATGGGAGTAACTTTATAAGCTTCTTTATCTTAATTTTTACTATTTTTTTAGATTTATTTTCTTATTAAAATTTTTTAAATTATCCTATTTTTAATATAAAGTTTTATTTATATTTTATTTTGTATATATTCAAAAATTTTATTAAATTTTTCTTATTTTACAAATTATTATTTGTTTAAATTTAATTATATTTTTTAAATAATCTTCTTTATTTTACATACTTTATATACTGATATTAAAAAGATTAAAAAAATTTTTATGTACTATTTTTTAGCTATTTACTTTAAATTTTAACTTATTTTTGTTTTATTGATATTATTGGTTTTTTTAAAGCTATTCTAATTTTTTTATTTATATTAAGACTAATATAAAATCTTAATATTTTCTTTTGTTTAAATCCATTAATTTTAGAATAATTTTGGGTTTGTTGAATTCCTATTTTTTATAAAAATTTAAACAATAATTAATGTTTGAAAATCAATTTTAAGAAAATTTATTCAAAAGATTTTGAGGATTTCAACAAAGCCATAATTTTATTAAATTTGTTTTTTAATTATTAAATATTTATAAGAAAATAAGATTTAATAGATTCATATTTTATTTGAATATTTTTATTTTCATTGTTAAATTGGTTTATATTTTATATAATTATCTAATAGTGGTATTTTTATTTTTAGATAAAAATTTTATTGGGTTTTTTCTTTTTTATTTCTTATTTGGTGTTTATTTTATGTTTTAGTTTCTGTTTGTTTTTCTTTATTTTGTATACTCTATATACTGATATTGAAATATACTGTTTTTATGATCAATATTTAATTTTTTATTTAACTCTAATTTTATTCTTATTTGATTTATTTGCTAGCTATTTTTAATTATTTTTAAAGTTTTTATTATTATTCTAAATTTGAGTTTTTGATTTTTCTTGAGATTGTGTTATTTTTTAATTTATTAATTTTTTTTTTAATTTTTCTTGAGTTTTTAAATTATTAAATTTTTTACTATTTTCTAATTTTTTTATGAACTTAATTGTTTTTCCATAAATTATTTAAACTTTTTAAAAATTATTTAAATATTAATAATTATAAAGATATCTGTTAAGTTTAATTATTTTTTTATAAATGATATTTTTATTAAAAATAGTGTAGGTTAATTTATGGAAAAAGATAATTATTATCTTGCAGGATTAATATTAATAATATTTGGAGCTTTAATTTATTTTACAAGCTTTCTTGATCTTATTATAAGACCATTATTTCAACCTTTACTTATGGGATCATCTAAAGGAAAAGATGTCTTATATTTTGTAATATTTGGGATATTTTTAATCTGTTCAAGATATGGTGAAAAACATAATATAAATTGGTTTAATAAATCTAATGATTTTTATCTTAAATTATCTTTAGTTTTAATTTTAATTCTTGGTATTATTGGAATATTAACTGAAATTTATATTAGATTAAAACTTAATTTACCTTTAGAAACTACCTTTGTTGTTGTAGAACCTAAAATGACAACAACAAGTATTCAACATTCACATGTTTTTAAATCAGTATTTGGATCAATACTTGTTTTAATTATACAAAATATTCCAAGTAGTATTCATATAGGTAATAGTCTTGCACCATATATTCCAAATGTGGTTAAAGGATGTTTTGTAATTGTTCCTATTTTATTTATTACAATGATTAAATCTGTTGAAAATAGGAGTCTTTTTCCAAAACTATTATTAATATTCTTATTAAGTCTTGGTATAATTGGTATTATGGATGGTGGTTTATTTGCAACTCCTACTATTGCTGGAATTTATGGAATTTTAATCATCATGTTTAATGAGTATTTAATTGATTATGTAAGTCCTATTTTAACAAAGACTAAAAAAACTACTAAATATATTGATGCATCTAAACAATATACTGAAGCAAGTACTTTAAAAGATAATATATTAAAAGATTTATCTATATTTAGAGATAATATTTCAAAGAAGAAAAACATTAAACATTATTTTAAGATTGCTCTTCCTCATATTACTCTTTGTCTTATTATTATTCTAAGATTTGCATTTGTATTTGCTTGTGCTCAAACCTCTTATTATGAGGTAAATATTTTAGAACCACAAGATAATATTGATTTAAATGATTATGGTGTGTTAAGTGTTAAACATTCTCCTGATAGGGAGGTTTATCATTTATCTCCAAATCATAATGAAATGAAACTTTTAAATAGTTTAGATTTTCGTTTAAATGGTACGTGTAAGGCATTTACTATTTCATGGAATCCTTATTCTTATCTTTAAACTTTTTTAATTTATTTTTAAAATTCTAGTTTTTATAATAGTTTAAATAGTATTAGTATTCTTTTAAATTGTATATAGTTAAGTTTTGTAAGTAAGTTTATAATGGTTTAAATAGTATTAGTATTCTTTTAAATTGTATGTAGTTAAGTTTTGTAAGTAAGTTTATAATGGTTTAAATAGTATTAATATTCTTTTAAATTGTATGTAGTTAAGTTTTGTAAGTAAGTTTATAATAGTTTAAATAGTATTAGTACTTAAAAACTAAAATTAAAAAACCTTATTTTAAAAATTAAAAGTATTTAAATATTGTTAATTTTTAGTAAGTAGAACTTTCATTTTTATTTTTTAATTTTATTAAAATATTTTAAAAAAATCTTTTTTTTATTAAAATTTAATATACTTTGTATGATATATTAGTATATGTTAAGTCTTTTAGAAACTGTTTTATATTATGAGTTTTTAATTTTAAGACTAGTTTTTAGAATTTTTAGAAATTATTTTATATTAAAAGATTTTAATTATGTTAAAATCATTAGTTATTTTTATATTTTTTAAGTGAGGAATCTGTAAGATGAAATTAAGTATTATAATCCCAACATATAATGAAGAAGAGTATTTACCTAAACTTCTTGATAGTATTAAGAGGCAAGATTATAAAGATTATGAAATAATTGTTGCAGATGCAGATTCTACAGATAAAACGGTTAATATAGCACGTAATTTTGGATGTAAAATAGTTAAAGGTGGTATGCCTGCTGTAGGTAGGAATAATGGTGCTAAAATTGCTAAAGGTGATATTTTACTATTTTTAGATTCTGATTTAAAACTTTCAAAAGGATATCTTAAAAATTGTGTATCTGAATTTGAAGAGGATAATCTTGGAATTGCAATTAGTCAAATGATGGCAGATTCTGATAGAAAATATTATCAAATATTACATGATTTTGCAAATAAATTCATGATTTCTGTAGAAAATATTAAACCTCATGGAGCAGGATGTTATGGTATTATTTCTAGAAGAAGTCTCCATGAAAAAGTTGGTGGATTTGATGAAACATTAGATTTTGGTGAAGATACTGACTATATTGAAAGAATTGGAGATATCTCTAATTTTAAAGTATTAAGAACTGCAAAATTATATGTTTCAACTAGGAGACTTGAAGAAGAAGGTTTACTTTCTCTTATAAAGGTTTATGGTAAAAGTACAATTAATGATTTTAGAGGTAAAAGAACATCTGCAGAAGAGTTAGGTTATACTTTTGGTCATGATTCTAATTTAAATGTAGATGAGAATTCTTCAAATGGTATTAATTCTAATTCATCTAAAGTTGATTATACTCCATCTAAACTTAAATTTAAGTCTTTAAATAAACCAATTAATAAAAAATCTAATTATCATAATTCTGTTAATAAAAATAAAATTAAAACACAAAGTAAAAATAGAAATATTATTAATTTAAAAACTAATGATTTAAGAAATTCTAAATCTAAAAAAATTAAACCAAGTACAATTAAAACTAAAAAACCAATTAAAATTTCAACAAAAAAAGTTCAATATAAAAACAACAATGGAATAGAATTTAAATCAAATAAAACTCAGCATAATGCTAGTGAAAATAGTTTTAACTCTAATATGGGTTTAGATGAGATATTTGGTAAAAATGAAAAAGATTCTAATATTAAAACTTTAAATAATTTAGAATCTGAATCTAATGGAACTTCTATTAGTATGAAGTCTCAGAGTAATTTAGAATCTAAATCTAATAGAACTTCTCCTAGTAAGTCCCAGAGTAATTTAGCTAAATCTAAAAATTCTACTAATCAAGAATCTAATACTTACTTAGTTAAATCTAATAATAATCAATTAGCTATTAAAAAAGATAAGAATAAAGTCATTTTTTATTGTGTATGTGGAGAAGGTATGGGTCATGCAATAAGAAGTGCTGTAATTTTAGAACATCTTGTTAAAGAATATGATGTATATATCTTTTCTGGAAATAGGGCATATTCTTATTTAAATAGTAAATTTGATAATGTTTATGAAATTGGTGTATTTAATACAGTTTATAAGGATAATGTTGTAAATGATGTTGCAACATTTAAACAATGTATGAAAGAAAACCCATCTAATATTAAAAAGTGTTATAATACAATATTTAAATTAGCAAAAAAATATAAGCCAGGTTTAATTATTTCTGACTTTGAAAATTATAGTAATCTTGTTGCTAATTATCTAAATATTCCTTTAATAAGTTTAGATAATATTCATATGATTAGTGAAACTGAAATTGATTATCCACCTAATCATAAAATTGATATGTTAAAAGCTAAAGCAGTAATTAAAGTCTATGTTCAAAATGCTAAAATACATATTCTTACAAGCTTTTTTAATCCACCTATTAAAAAATCTAGTAATTCCGTAATTTATCCTCCAATTTTAAGAGATAATATAATGGCTCTTAAACCAGTAAAAGGAGATAAAATTTTAGTTTATCAAACTAGTGATTCTAATTATAAACTTATGGAAAATCTTAAAAAGATTGATGAAGAATTTATTGTTTATGGTTTTAATAAAAATGGTTATGATAAAAATTTAACTTATAGGGAATTTAATGAAGATGTCTTTTATGATGATTTAAGAACTGCTAAAGCAGTTATTACAAATGGTGGTTTTACATTAATCAGTGAAGCTATTTATCTTAAAAAGCCAATTTATAGTATGCCTGCTTTAGGTAATTTTGAACAAATTCTTAATGGATTTTATGTTGATAAATTAGGTTATGGAGAGTATCATGAAGATATGAAAATTAATAATATTAAAAAATTCTTATTAAATCTTGATAAATATCAAAAAAATCTTGATAAGGTTCAAAATACTGATAATACTGCTATAATTAATGAATTAGAAAAAGATATTAAGAAATATTATAAAACATAGTAAATTTAATTATTTAATTAAATATTATGAAATATTATAAAGTATAATGGATTTGATTTTTTAATTAAGTATTAAGAGATATTATAAAGTATACTGAATTTAATTATTTAATTAAATATTTAGGGATATAATTAGATTTATTATTTTTTCAACAGAGTCATTTTTATATTAAAAAATTAGTTTTAAATAATATAAAAAAGATATCTAATAAAGATAAATAATTTAATAATTTTTATTAAGTTTCAGGTGAATATATGAAAATAGTAGTGGCAATTGGAGGATCTATTTTAATACAAAAATATGACGCTAAAATGTTTAAAGCTTATGCAGACATTTTAAAATCATTATCTGAGGATAATGAAATATTTGTTGTTGTAGGTGGAGGAAAACCTGCAAGAGATTATATTAGTGTTGTAAGAGATTTAGGTTGTGGTGAAGCTCAAAGTGATGCAATAGGTATTGAAGTTACTAGAATCAATGCACAATTATTATTATCTGCTTTAGGTGATAGTGCATATCAAAAAGTTCCAGTTAACTTTAAAGAAGCTTTAGAATATTCTGCATTTGGAAAAATTATTGTTATGGGTGGAACAGAACCTGCTCATAGTACTGATGCAGTAAGTGCAATTTTAGCTGAATATGTTAAAGCAGATTTACTTATTAATTTAACATCTGTTGATGGTATGTATGATAAAGATCCTAATAAATTTGAGGATGCACAATTAATTAAAGAAATTACAGCTTCTGATATGATGGAATTCATTAAAGGTAAAGATGTAAAAGCAGGTACTTATGAATTCTTTGATATGACTGCAATTCAAATGATTAAACGTTCTTCACTTGATACTGTTATTGCTAATGGTAACAATCCAGAAAATCTTGTTAAAATTATGAATGGTGAAGATATAGGAACTAAAATAATATCTAATTAGAGGTGAAATTTATGGCAGTAGAACCACATAAACATTGTCCAGTTTGTGGAACACCAATTCCATTAAGTGAAAGAGCATGTTCTCCAGATTGTGAAAAAGTAATTCGTCAAAGAGAAAAACAAATGAATAGAAATCAAAAATTAGTAACTGTTTTATTAATTATATTTATATTGGTTTGGGCATACTTTGTAATTATTAAATAGATATTTTTTCTATTTAATTTTTTTATAAATTTTTAGTTAAACTACTTTAATTTAATCAATAATCTTTTTTAATTTTAATACAGTTAATATAATTTTTTAGTATATTTAATTCTATTTTTTAATTAATTTATATGGTGATGAGATGATTCTTTCATCAACTAATACTCTTGAAGGTAAACAAATTAAAAAATATTATGGTATTGTAACTGGAGAAGCTTTAATTGGATCAAATGTATATAAAGATTTGTTCTCTGGTGTACGTGATGTTGTAGGTGGAAGAACATCTAGGTATGAAGAAGAAATCCAAAAAGCTAGGATGGTTGCTCTTAGAAGTATGGAGGATAAAGCATTAGATTTTGGTGCTAATGCAATTATTGGATTAAAAATAAATTATGCAAATCTTGGTGGAACTATGGGTAATACTATTTTAGTTACTGCTTATGGAACTGCAATAACTTATGTTTAGTTTATTTTATAATATTATGTTTATTTGCGATTTTCACGTTTTATATTTAGTTTACTTAATTTATAAGAGTTTATTTAAATTTATTTAGTTTATTTACTTTATTTTTATTAGTTTTTTTATAATTATTTCTAAGGGAATCTAAATGAAGTTTTTAGAGGATTTTGACTTTAAAAATCGGGATAAAGAGAAAGATAAGAAAGCTGCAATTTGTATCATATTTGGTTCATTTGTAGGTTCACTTACTTATGCTCTTAGTTTTCGTTTTAATATAGCTATTTTTGGTTGGAACCTTGCATTTATTTTTGCTCCATTATTTGCAGGTTATGCTGAAACATATTTATCTAATAAACTTTTAAATGAAACTACTGGTGCAGTTAGTGCATATATCTTATTTTTTGTTACTGTAATTCATGGTTTTATCCTTGCAAATCCAACACTTGGATTTAATGGTATAACTATTGGGGCAATTATAGTTATATTACAAGCAGCATTTCCAACAACTGTTAATTATTTCTTTTTAGTTGTAATAATTGGTCTACTTTCATATAGTACTGGTTATTTTAAAAGATTAACAGATAAACTTTATTATACCTTTGTTCCAATATGGTGTAGACTTAGAGGTAAAGAATTTAAGCCTCCTAAATATCGTTTAACTAAAAAGAATTTTGCACCTGAGTTAGATAATGTAAATGTTAATAATTTAGGGGTCTTGTTTATGACTACCACTCATCCATGGCAATTAAAAGTTAAAGAATATATTGGAGTTTATGAAGGTTCAGTAATTATTCCAAATCAAAATAAACTATTTGAGGTTAAAACAAAGGAAGAAGAGGATATTCTTCTTAAAAGATTTCAGGAAGCTAAAAATATTGCATTATCTAGATTAGCTTTTGAAGTAAAAAGTCATGGTGGAAATGGTGTTCTTGATTTAGAAGTTGATTATAATATTGTTGGGGAATTATTTGGAGATAGTTTCCATATTGTTGCAAAAGGTACTGGTGTTATTTTATATTAGTTCTTTTATGGAAATAGTTTCTATATTGTTGTAAAAGCTACTGGTGTTATTTTATATCGGTTCTTTTATCCCTTTTTATTATTTTATTTTTTAAAAAATTACTTAAGAAATCTAGTTTTTAATAATTTTTATTTTTCTTATTATCCTTAATATCTTAATGAGATAAACATTATATTTATTAAGTTTAAAAATATATATTATAATATTATATTTTAAAGAATCTATATTTTTATAAGATTCTAATTTTTTTTAATTTAATTATTTTTTATAATTATTATTTTTTATTATTTTATTTTTACGGGGAAGAGATAAATGGCTGATATATCTTCAAAAGAATTATATGAATTCAAAAAAACTATTAAAAATTTATCAGAGAAAAAAGGAAGGGGAACTGAATTAGTTTCTGTATATATACCTCATTCAAAACAAATTAGTGATGTTGCAAAACAAATGAGAGATGAACTTGGACAAAGTTCTAACATTAAAAGTAAATCCACTAGAAAAAATGTTCAATCTGCTATTGAGGTTATTATTCAAAGAATTAAATTATTTAAACAAGCACCAGAAAATGGTTTAGTTTTATTTACTGGTATGATTCCTAGAGGAGGTCCAGGTACTGAGAAAATGGAAACATATGTATTAGAACCACCTGAACCTATTACAACATATTGGTATATCTGTGATAGTACTTTCTATTTAGAACCATTAGAAGAAATGGTATCTGAAAGAGATGTTTATGGTATTTGTGTTATTGATAGGAAAGAAGCAACTATTGCTACTTTAAAAGGTAAACATATTAATGTTATTGCTACTTTAACTAGTGGTGTACCAGGTAAACATAAAGCAGGAGGTCAATCTCAAAGAAGGTTTGATCGTGTTATTGAAGATGCTGCAAGAGAATTCCTTAAAAGGATTGGTAGACATGTTAATGAAGCATATTTACCTATTAAAGATGATCTCAAAGGTGTATTATTAGGTGGACCAGGTAATACTAAAATTGATTTCTATGAAGGAGACTTCATGCAATATGAAATTAAAGATAAAGTTATTACTACTGTAGATACCTCTTATACTGGTGAATTTGGTATTCGTGAGGTTATTGATAAAGCTTCAGATACTCTTGAAGAATTAGATGTAATGAAAGAGAAAAAAATTGTTCAAAAATTTTTACATGAGCTTATCAATGATAAAACTGGTCTTGCTAGTTATGGTGAAGATGAAGTTAGACGTAATCTTCAAATTGGTGCTGTAGATACTCTTCTTCTTTCTGAAGGTCTTAAATTAAAACGTGTAACTATGAAATGTCCTCAATGTGGTTGGACTAAAAATATTACACCAAGAAAAAAATCAGATCTTGAATTTACATGTGATAAATGTAATGAACGTATGAAAGAAGATAAAAGTGTTGATCTTGTTGATACTTTTGTTGAAATGGCTGAAGAAGTTGGTTCTCATGTTGAATTAATTTCAACTGAAACTGAAGAGGGTATGCAATTATATCGTGCTTTCGGTGGAATTGCAGCTATATTAAGATATCATATTTAGATTTTTTAATTTTTTATTTTCTAAATTTTTTCTAATTTTTATATTTTATTTTGACTTTCTTGAAATTCTTAAAATTTAGAATATAATTTATTTATAATTTAAGGATAATTAGGTTTTATTTGGTTTAATTTTTGAATATCTTTTTGTGGAGTTTTATTATTTAAAGATATTTGGTTTAATTTTTGAATATCTTTTTGTGGAGTTTTATTATTTAAAAATACTTAGATTTTTTGTTAAATTTTTGAATATCATTTAACAGGGTCTTTATTTTAAAATTATTAGATTTTTGATATAATTTAAAAGTTTTACTTTTATTCTTATTATTTTTAAACTTAATTCTTAATTTTGTTTAACATTTGTACATATTGTTAAAATTATGTCAGTTTTATTTATAAAAATAAAAAGATGTTTCATATAATTTATATGTTTATTGAATAATTTCCATAAATATATTTGATAACTATAATTTTATATATTAAAAAATTAAAAAAGATATACAGTGAGTTATTAAAAAATATTATTATCTGAACGATATATTTTAATCTTATAATAATTTATTAATAGGAAAATGAAGGGTGTATAATGGATAAAAAAAGATATAAAATAGGTCCTGGGACTATTAGTGTAATTAATATTGATCAATATAATGAAATTAAAGATGCATTTTTAAATAAAAATCAAGCTAAATCATCTTTATTTAGGAAGTTTCATAAATTATATAATATTGATAAATATACTTTTAAAGCAATTCTTAATGAGATTTATGATGAGCATCAACATCCAGCAGCTCCTGTATCTCATCATGTTAAATCTAAAAGGAAATATAGTTCTACTAAAAATGAGTATTTAATTGGTTATAATTCTCATCAATATTATAAAAATCCTCCAAAAACTGATGTTATTCCAAGACAACATAATAATTAAGTTTAGTTATAATAATTGATTTATTTAGATAATTTAATTAAATTTAATTAAATTTATTTTATTTTATTACTTTTAAACTTTAATACAATCTAATAATTGAATTTATTTTATTTTATTAATTAAAAGCTTTAATACAATTTAATAATTAAATTTATTTTATTTTATTACTTTAAAACTTTAATACTATCTAATAATTAAAATTTAATTATTTTATTATTGTTTTTTAAGTTTATTTCTTTTTTTTTAATTGTTTTTTCTATTATTTCATATTAAACTTTTTTTATTAATTTTTAATTATTATCTCTTTCTATTTTCATATAGTTAAAATTTTATTTTATTAAATGTTTAATTTATTTTTTGTATTTTTATTCTTGTTTTGTATATATATTTTGTGTTTTTTATGTATTTCTTATTTAATTCTTATTTTTTTTATAGATGGTAAATTTTATATTAAATTAATTTAAAATAATTATATAAGATATGTAAATTTTATTTTAATTTAAAAAATAAAATAGGAGATTATTTTTAAATATTTTTTAGACTTTTAATTTTATTAAGACTATTTTTAAAGATTTTGATTTTTAATTAAAAAAAGATATTTTTAAATATCTTGAAAATTATATTATTATAAGTTATAAGTTATCGGAGGCATAGTGTGAAAAACATTAATGTAGGTGTTATCGGTGTTGGAGCAATGGGATATAACCATGCTCGTGTATATTATAAATTAGAGAATGCAAATCTTATTGCAGTATCAGATGTATCAGAAAATACTTTAAATAAAGTAGCAAATAAATTTGATGCAAAACCTTATGCTGATTATGAGGATTTATTAAATGATCCTGAAATAGAAGTTGTAAGTGTATGTGTACCAACTACCTTCCACCATGATGCGGTAATGGCAGCTATTGAACATGGTAAACATGTTCTTGTTGAAAAACCAATAGCATTTAGTTTAGAAGAAGCTGAAGAAATGATTCAAGCAGCTCATGATAAAGGTGTGTTACTTGCAACTGGACATGTAGAAAGATTTAATCCAGCTGTACAAAAAGCTAAAGAATTAATTGATAATGATGTTATTGGTGATGTTGTATCAGCATCAGCTAAAAGGGTAGGACCATACCCACCTAGAATAAGAGATGTAGGTGTTGCAATAGATTTAGCTATTCATGATTTAGATGTAATGTACTACTTATTTGATCAAGAGGTAAAACAAGTATATGCTACAATGGGTAGTATTTTAGAAGATTGTGAATATGAAGACCATGCAGAAATTATGGTTAATTTCGCTGGTGGAACAACTGGTATGCTTGAAGTAAATTGGTTAACCCCATATAAAAGAAGAGAAATCTCTATTACAGGAACCGATGGAATTATTAGTGTAGATTACATTGATCAAAGTATTGATGTACATGGTAAATTTGCACAAGATATTCAAATTGAACACAAAGAACCATTAAAAGAAGAGTTAAGTTCCTTCTTAGATGCTGTTGCTAATAATAAACAACCAGTAATTACTGGTGAAGATGGTCTTAATGCTCTTAAAATGGTTATTGCTGCAGATAAATCTTCACAAGTCCAAAGACCAATTTCTTTTGATGAATTAAAAGAATAAATTTATTAACTGGTGATTATATGGATAATACTGAACTTATTAATAAAGCTCATGAATTAAGAGCACATGGATTAACTACTGGAGAAATTGCTGATGAATTAAATGTATCTATTGATACTGCTAGATGGTTAACACTTCAACAATCTGCTGATACTAAAAAAGAAGATGTTCCAGTTGATTTTGCTGTAAATTGGAATAGTCTTGGTGGAAGTTCTACAAGACTTAAATATGTTTCAGCAGCTTTAAGTGATATGGCTCTTACTGAAGGAGAAGCTGATGTAATTCTTGGTATTGCAGTTAGTGGTATTCCATTTGCAACTATGATGGCTGATTATTATTCTTATGAAATGGGCTATGATACAGCTCTTGCAGTTTTCCATCCACAAAAAACAAAAATAGAAAATGAGGATTTCGCTGATAATGCTGGTACTATCAGTACTAATTTTGCTTCTGTTGAAGGAAAAAGAGTTGTTGTAGTAGATGATGTAATCACTAGTGGAAAAACTATGGATGAAGTAATTAAAACAATTAAAGATCTTGGTGGAGAACCAATTGCTGTAGCTGTTTTAATTGATAAAGCAGGTTTTGATTATATTGATGGTGTTCCTGTTAAATCATTAATTAGTGTTTCTAGACTAGGATAATTTTTATCCTTCTATTTTTTTATTTTATTTTGTATTCTTTCTGTTTTTGTGTTTTTTTGTATATTTTGCTTTCTTAGTTTTTTTATTATTTTTTTATATTTCTTATTTTCATTTAATTATGAATAGTTTTTATAAATTTAAAAATAGTATTTTCTTTATTTGATTTATTATGTTTTAATTTTAAGTTGTAGTATTTAGAATAAGTGTTTAAATTGATTATGTTTTAATTTTATGTTATAGTATTAAAAATAAGTGTTTATTTTGAATTTATTATGTATTAAAAATAATTAAAAAAAGAATAAGAATTATAAGTATTCAAGTAATTCTCTTCCAACTTTAACTCCTAATTCTTTAGCAGCTCTAATTGATGATGCTGATTTAACTTGATGTAAGATTTCACCATCTTCATTTAATAAGATTGAGTAAAGTTCAAGTTTATTGTCTTTATTTAATTTAGCATATGATCCAAGTGGCCATTGACATCCTATACCTAATTCATATAATACTGTTTTTTCAGCAAGTACTGCTTTATTTGAATTATAATCATCAATTTTTTTAAGTGTATTAATAATTTCTTTATTATCTTTTCTTGTAATAACTGCAAGTGCTCCTTGACCTGCTGCTGGAGTAATGTAATCAACAGGGAATTCTTCTTTAATATATTTAGTTAAACCTAATCTATTAAGTCCTGCTTCAGCCATTAATGTTGCATCTGCTTGTCCATCAAGAACTTTTTTAATTCTTGTTTCTACATTTCCTCTTAATGGTTTAAATTTAAATTCTTTATTGTAATATTTACAAAATGCTTCTCTTCTAAGACTACTTGATCCAAGACTTGAACCTGCTTCTAATTCATCCCATGTTTTATTTGAAATTAGAACTTCATTTGGTTTTTCTCTTGTAGGAACTGCTGCAATTGTTAAATCACTATCAAGTTCTGTTGGAACATCTTTAAGGCTGTGTACTGCAAAATCAACTTCTTCATTAAGAACTGCTGAATCTAATTCTCTTGTGAATAATCCTTTTGAATCCATATTGTATAATTGGGAGTTTGTAATTTTATCTCCTTTTGTTTTTATTATGTCAATTTCTATTTTTTCACCAGTTATATTAGCAAGTTCTTGACATGTTTGTTTTGTTTGAGTAAGTGCTAATTGACTTCCTCTTGTTCCTACTTTCATCTTTTCACTCCTTTTAATTTAAAGTATTAATTAATAATTCTAATGTTATTATTTTTTCTTTTTATCTTTTATTAATTTAGTGTTATTTTAGTTTTTTTAGCCTGATTTTATTAATAATTTTATAAGTTCTAGTTTTATTTATAATCTTATTGTGCTTTTTAATGTCTTTTTAATTTTTTATTTTACTTTTTTTAAAGTATTTTTTTATTTTTAGTCTTGTTTTATTTTTCTTTATCTTTTATTTATTTGACTATAATTTGATCTATAAATTAATAAAATATTTTTATTATTTTTTACTCCATAATCTATTGCTGAATCTAAATTACTAATATATTTAACATTATCTTTTTCATTATTTCTTATTTTACTAATTAATGATTTACCTAGTTCATCAGTAAGTATAATTTTAAGCTTAGAATTATTCATAATTATTGTATCAAGGGCATTTCCAAGTATTTCCTCATTAATCTCTTCACATGTAATACCATATTTTCCACCAAGTATTATGATATAATTATTATATTGTGATACTATTTTAATTGATTCTTTAATAGCATTTGTATTTATCCCTGGATTGATTTCTTCAATAATTATTGAATTTGCTTCTTTTTTAAGTGATGTTCTACCAGGTAAACCTTTAAAATTAACTATTTTTCTAGCAATATCTTTACTATTTATTCCAAGACTTAATCCACAGGTAATAGCAGCTAAATAATTCATTATATGATATTCACCAGGAGCAAATACTTCAATATTAAATTCTCCATTAATCTTTTCACCATAAATTGTAATTAAATCATTATATTCAATACTTAAGCTTGTTTTTTCTAGGGAATAATTTATATTTTTAGCAATTAAATTTCCATTGTTATTAGTATTCTCTTTATAAATTGTAAATGTATTAATATTATTTTTATTTTTAAATTCTGGATAATATTTATTTAAGGTTTCAAGATTTATTACAATGTTTTTACAGTTGAATATTTGTTTTTTAGCTATTTTAGCATTAGACTTACCTTTAGCTATTGGATAATTTTCAACAATATTTGTAAGTATTCCAATATCACCAATTCCACATGCTCCAAGTGATGATTCAAATATTGCAGATTTATATCCTATATTATTTTTTGTGTTTCCATCATTTTTAAGACTACATTTTGGATTTTCTATTTTTTCTGCAGTATCTATTGTTTCTATAATATTTGCTGGTGTAATACTGATATTTTTTGCTAATGTGATTTTTTTATTGTTTTTAAATAAGTATGCTCCAAAACTACTTAATATAAGTGGATTATCTAAAATTTCTTTTAATATAAAACAGGTACTTGTTTTACCTTTTACTCCTGTAATTTCAATTATTGGAATATTTAATTTTCTCATTTTTTTAGTCCAATTATTAAGTATTAACTTTACTCCATCATGGTGAGTATAATATTTAATATTTGGATTTATGATTTTTTCATAGTCTTCTTTTTGTAGCATACAATGTATTGGTGATATTATGTTTAGGTTTTTTATATTTTTTAATTTTGAAATATCTTCAATCATTTTAATATCATATAATTCAAGTATTCTTCTTTTATCTTCATTTAATGTATTATAGATATCATATCCATAAACATTATTTTTATTATTTTGTTTTTTTAGTGAAATTGCTATTTTTATTCCACCATGAGTCATATCAACTATAAGATAATCCATAATATCACATGTTTTTAAATATTTTAATTTCTTGAAAGATTTTTTAGCTTTTTTAAAGTCTATTGTTTTTAGAATTTTTTATTTATTTTTAGTTTATAAATAATTTAATTTAATTCAATTAATTTAATGCTTTAAATAAGTTTTATTCTAATACATTTTAATTTGGAGTCTATTAATTTATATGTCAATAAAACTTTATTTATTATATTAAATTGTATTAATTTTTTTATTATTTTTATTACTAAACATTATTCTAAATACATGTCACTTGTATATTTAAATAAAATTTATTAGTAAAAATAGAAAATTAAGGTTTTTAAAAACCTTTTTTGTTTATTAAAATTTATAAATTAAATTTCTTTTAAATTTAATTATTTAAATTCTTCTAGGTTCAGTGTTAATTCCACCTTCACTTAATTTAGCTTTAACTTTACTGTAAAAGTATTTATTATTTGTTCTAATAAATGTAACATCGTTTTGTGATTTTCTAAAGATTAATTCTTCCATATAATTTACTTTTTCAATGTTTTGTCCATCCATTACAAATATTGCACTTTTACCTCTTTTAAGTAATTTAACACGTATCTCACTATTATCAGATACAACAAATGGCCTTACACCTAATTTATATGGGCATATTGGTACAATTACAAATCCTCTAACTTTGGGATCTACAATAGGTCCACCTGCAGACATACAATATGCTGTTGAACCACTTGGTGTAGATATAATTAAACCATCTGCTCTAAATTCTTCTACTATTTCTCCATCTACTGAAATCTCAAATTGTAACATTTTAGCAGGTTTATCTGTCATTATTACAACTTCATTTAATGCAGTGTATTCATGGTTTTCATGAGATACAATGATTTGGCTACGTTTTTCTTTATAATATTTACCTTCAAGAATACTATTTAATGTTTTAAAAGTATCACTAACTTCAATTTCAGTTAAAAATCCAACTGTACCCATATTTATACCGAATATTGGTATTTCTGTTGTTATATGTGATTGTGTTCTAAGTAAGGTACCATCACCACCAAGGATAATTGCAAAATCACTTCTTAAATCAGAAAGGTCTGTTGCAAGACCATTGAAGTTTATATTAAAGTTTATATCTTCTATTTGTTTTGCAATACTTGGTGCTTTATTCTGAGTATCTTTTATGATTTTTACAAGATCCGGATTATTTTTTAATTCAGTAAGCTTTTTAGCAAGTTCTGTTTCAATTGATACATTAATACCTTTATCAAGTAAGGTGTTTGCAATTTTAACTGCAAAAAGCATTGATTTATATTCATCAATTCTTGAAACAATTGCAACGGATTCAATCTTTTTAGTTTCATCATTATTTATAATTTTAATAAGTTTTTCATGAAGTTTTTTATTACTTGCACCAACGATTATTACCTTTTCATATATACTTAATTTTGTATCTAATTTTTCTCCATATTTATTTGTAACAATTGCTCCAGCTTCTTTAACTATTAATTGGCTTGCAGCGATATCAATTACTCTACTTCCTCTTAAATCCATAAATGCATCATATTTTCCACATGCAATATATGATAATTCAAGAACAACGGATCCAAGAACTCTCATTCTTCTTGCTGTATCTACAAGTGTTGATACTGAAACTGTTTTACTTTTTGTAAAACCTCCAAGTGAAATTTTATCAAGTTGATCTTCAGTACTTGGATGCATTTTTTTACCATTAAGTAAAGCACCTTTTCCTTTTACTGCTTGACAGATATCACCATTTGCAAAGTTTTTAATTGTACCTATTTCAACATCATTAAGTGTTGCAACTCTTCCTTTTGGTACTGGTGCTATTGCCATTGAAATACCAAATGCAGGTATGTTTTTTATTGCATTACTTGTTCCATCTAAAGGATCACATAGGAATATATACTTAGCTTCAGGTGTTTTTTCTTTTATGAGTTCTTCAGTAATATTTACTTTTTCCATTATTCCTTGACCAAGTTTTAATTCTCCTATTTCTTCACTAATAAGGTAACATATGAAATCCTGATTTTTAAGATAGGATACTACTTGGTCTTCAGCAGCTAAATCAATACGAGATGTTGGTGTTCCATCAGCTCCAATTTTAACAAATTTTCCAGATTCCTCTTTTCCAAAATGTACTTTAACTGCATTTTCAACATTTTCTATAATATCAAGAGATATTTGTTTACACATCTCTATTTCTTTTTCATCCATAGAATCCCTCTTGTTTATTAAGATTTTTATTCAATAATATCATCATTAATATATACAACAGATGCAACAACAGATCCAATGTTTTTAACAGTGTGTGTTGAATCTTCAACAATCATCTGGTTTATTTTAACATTTCGTTTACGCATCATATATTTAACCATTTCCACAGCTTCTTTTCTATTTTCCTCATGAGAAACATTAACATTAGTTGTTTCAACAACACAACCTAATTCATCACCAATAGCAACTGCTACACATGCAGTAATGGTATCTCCTTTGTTGTCTGATGTAATATTTGAAAGAACACAATTTACCATTGCACCAGGTTTAAGTTTAGGTAATTCTACAATTTCTGTCTGTTTTCCTAACATACTTGAAACCTTAATTAAATTAACGTCTCCAATTCCTGCATCACTTAATGCATTATCAAAGGCATTTAATCTTGTTGGTCCTTCTGCTTTTCCTGATACAATTGCTACTTTCATTTTATGATTTCCTTTATAATTTGTAAAAAAATGTTTTTAAAAATTTTAAATTATTTCTTTTAAAATCTTTAAATTCATCTTTAATTTTTTAAAAATTTTAACTTATTTTTATTTATTATTTTATAATTTAATATAATTTATTCTTTAATTTTAAAATCTTTAAGATTAAATTTTAATCAAGTTAAGTATTAAACAATATCTTTTTAAACTTAAATTTCAAACTTAAACTTTAAACTATTTAACTATTAAACAATATCTTTTTTAAACTTAAAATTTTAATCTAGCTAATTATTAAGCAATATCTTTTAAACTTAAATTTTTAATCTACTTAATTATTAAACATCTTAAATTTTAAAATACTTAAGTATTTAAATAATATTTTATTAGCAAATATTCTATTTTTTATAATTATTATATACAAATTTTAATTTTTTATCTTTATTTTATTCAGTTTTATAATAATTCTATAAAATTATATTCATTATTTATTATTAAAAATTATTTAATATTAATTAAAAAATTGGTTTAATAGTTTTTATCTTAAAAAGCTTTTATAATACTAACATTTATATAAAAATAAGTTTAATATAATAATATAATAATATGTTTTTTCATATTCAAGATAATTTTTTGATTAAAAATTATTTTTATCTGATTTTAAAGTGAAATCTTTTTTTATTTTTAAAATCAATAATTATTATATTATATTTATATTTTTTTGGAGGATTTTTTATGGCAACAAAAGTTGTAGAAGTTAAAACTTTAAAAGTTGGTAAATACGTAGTATTAAATGATGAACCTTGTAAAATTGTTGGTTTAAGTACTTCTTCTCCTGGTAAACATGGAGCAGCTAAAGCTAGAGTAGAAGCTATTGGTGTTTTCGATGGTCAAAAAAGAACTTTAACCAAACCTGTAAACAGTAAAGTGGATATCCCTATTATTGATAAAAGAGTAGGTCAAGTTTTATCTATCCAAGGTAATAATGTTCAAATCATGGATATGGAAAACTACGATACTTTAGATTTACCATTACCTGAAGAATTAGCTGACAAAATCGTTGAAGGTATTGAAGTAGAATATATTGAAGCTATGGGTAATATGAAAATCATGAGAACTAAAGGTTCAGCACCTAGTTTCTAGATTTCATAACTTTTAATTATATTTAAATTTCAAGTTTTAATATTGGTTTAAATTAGTTATTTAATCTAATATTTTCAATTTAGCTATTTAATTAGTTTTAACTATTAAATATTAATATTTTATAAATTAATTTATTTTTAAATTAATATTTAGCTATTTAATAATTCCAGTCTGGGCTACTTAGTTAAAACTTAAGGGATTTTTTTAATTATTTTTTTATTATAAAAAATAATTTATTTTTTACTTATTTTTTAGTTTTTTTTTTAATTAACTCTAATTATTAGGTGTTTTTAAATGATATTTGGTATGCATGAACCTTGTAAATTTGCATTTTCACAAGAAGAAGTTGATTTTAATAATATTAATCAAGATGATAATGATAATTTATGGGGTATTATTGGTGTTCCATTTGATAGTACTGTATCTTATCATGTTGGTTCAAGATATGGTCCACTTGTTGTAAGAGAAGCATCATACTCCTTTGAATATTATAATACTACTTTTAATAAGGAAATGGATACTGTATTTTATGATTTCGGTGATCTTAATACAATTCCAGGTAATTGTAAAAAGACATGTGATTTACTTGAAGAAGTTGTATCTGATTTACTTAATAATAATATAAGGCCTATTCTTATTGGTGGAGAACATAGTGCTACTAAGGGAACTTTATCTGCAATAGCAAATAATCAAGAATCTAAAGACTTATCAAATATTGTTATAGTACATATTGATGCACATAGGGATATTATTGATGATTATCAAGGTGAAAAAGATTCACATGCAACAATTATGCATAGAGTATTTGATTTAAATCCAAAAGAAATTATTCAAATTGGAATACGTTCATCATCATTAGAAGAAGAGACGTTTGTAAGTGAGAATTCTAATAAGATTACTTCATTTAAAGCAGATGATTTAAGAAAATCTTTTACTTATTTACTTAATTATCTAGAAAATATTAATAATCCAATTTATATATCAATTGATATGGATGCACTTGATCCTGCATATGCTCCTTCTTTAGGTAATCCTGTACCTTGTGGACTTTCACCAGAAAATATTCAAGATATTTTAGTTTGTTTAAAAGATAAAGATATTTTAGGTTTTGATGTTATGGAGGTTGCATCTGATAGGTTAGGTGATATAACTGCTATTAATGCAGCTAAGATAATCTATGACTTTTTATCTTTAATGGATTAATTAAATCATATTTAAATTTTAAAGTTGTTATTTTCGTTTAATGATGGTTTATTGATGTTATACTTCTATTTATTATTATGATGTGTTTTGTTGATTATTATTTTTTATTATTAATGTTTATTTAAGTGTATTCATTGATTAATTATTTATGAAAATAATTATTGTTTTTGGATTAGTTATATTAATTTTTTATTTATTGAAAAGTTTTATTTTTTATTATTTAAATAGTAAATTTTAATAATTCATAATTATATAAATAAGTACATAATTTTTAGGGGGTGAAAATTATGGAAGAAAAAAATATTGTTATTCTAGTTATTGTAATAATTATTGCAATTGTTGTTCTTGGTTTAGGATATATGTTTGTTTATCAACCTAATAGTAATTCTACAGTTTCATCTAATAATAATCTTAATCCTCTTGCAAGTATTCAAAGTTCTCAAATTAAGATTAGTTCTAATGATAATGTAAATGGTACTATTAATGTATATGAATACAGTAATATTAAGGCAAATCCTAATGGAACATATAATCTTTCACAATTTGGAGATTATTATGGACTATTAGGTTGGGATGGTGGTTCTGGTTCTAAACAATCTATTCAAATAGAAAACGGTAAAGCAGATTATACTCTTTCTAATGATACTCAATTTGTATATGTTGATTCATATGTTACAAATTTAAATAAAGATTATGGTTATGATAATAATAATAAAAAAATAACTGTTGAATTATTTATTAAAGGAGTTAAAAAAATGTCAAGTACTTCACCAATGTATTCTACTCAAGCAGATGTTAATTTTGGTGGTCAATTAATTGATTTAAGTACTGGTAAAACATTACCTGATAGTAAGTTAATAGCAGACACACCACATAGTAAATTTAAATCTACTTCTGAGATGGATAAGTATGATGGAGTTTCTGATTCATAAAATTTAAATATTAAACATTTAATTCAAGTATACTGTTTATTATAATGTTAATGATTATTATTCATTGTTTTATATTAAATAGTTATTTGAATTTTATTTTATTTTTTAATTAGTAATAAAGTTTATTTATATTAGTTCTTGTCTTAATTAATGTTTATTAACTATATTTATTGTTTTATATTTTAATTAAATATTTTTTATTCATTAGTTAATTATTATCTATTAACATTATATTTTCTTATTATATATCCAATGATTAGTATTTAAATTAATATTTTATATTATATGTTAAGTAAAAAATTAAAAAGGTAATATTATGTTTTTATTAACTGAAATATTAGCTATACTTGTAGCTATTGAATTTTTATTTATAATGTATTTAGAGACTTTTGCAACTTCTTCAGACAGAACTTCTAAAGTCTTTGGTATGGATAAAACTGAATTAGAAAGAGATTCTGTTAATACACTTTTTAAAAATCAAGGAGTGTATAATGGTCTACTTGCAATTTTAATCTTAATTTCTGTATTTGTATTTTCAAGTAAAATTGCACTTATTTGTTTAATGGTGTATATTATTCTCGTTGCATTATATGGTAGTTTTACAAGTAATCCTAAGATTATTTTAATGCAAGGTGGACTTGCAATTCTTACATTAATTACATGTTTATTTTAAATAGTATATCTATAAAAAATTAGCTATTTAATAGATTTTTAATATCTAATTTTTAATTCTAAACAAGATATTTATAAAAAATTAGTTATTAAATATTAATATCTAATTTTAATTATTATTAAATTTTTAATTTTATCTTTTTCTATATAAAGTCTAAATTTTTATTAAAATTTATTTTTATAGATTTTAAATAATATCTAACTTTAAATAATCTAAGTTTTATTAAAAAATAGTAAATTTCCATTTAAATTTAAGTTTTTATAGGTTTTATTAGAAAATTTTAATTATGATTTAAATTAAAGTCGTTATATGTTTTTATGAATTTTAAGAGATTTTAAGTTAAGATTTTAGGTTTTTACATGTTTTATTAGAAAATTTTAAATTAAGATTTTGGATTTAAGTTAGTATAGGTTTTATTAGAAAATTTTAAATTATTATTTAATTTTAGGTTTTTACATGTTTTATTAGATAATATTAAGTTAATACTTAGATTTAAGTTTTTATGGATTTAATTAGAATATAATTTCAGGTTTTCATAAGTATTATTAAAAATTATAGGTTTTATAAATTTTATAAGGTGTTTTAAATTAATATAAAAGAAAAATTCATTTATGGTGTAAAGAAAGGTATTCCAATAACATTTGGATATATCCCAATGGGTATTGGTTATGCTGCATTAGCTATTAAAGCAGGACTTAGTCCATTACAAACTGTTGCAATGTCAATATTTGTATATGCTGGTGCAGGTCAAATTATTGCAGTATCAATGATTGGTCAAGGTGCAACTTTAATTGCAATTATTCTTACTAATTTTGTTGTTAATTTAAGATACTTTGTAATGAATTTATGTGTATATAATAAGGTAAGTGAGAATTCTTTATTAACAAATATTCTAAGTGCACATTTTACTGTTGATGAATCCTTTGCAATATTTTCACTTATTAAAGAATCATCAATATGGATTTATATTGGAATTTCATTAATAGCATATCTTTCATGGGTACTTGGTGCAGCAATTGGTGTTATGGTACTTAATATACTTCCTGTTATTGTTACAAATAGTTTTAATATATCTTTATATGCATTGTTTGTAGCTATTTTAATTCCTGCAGTAAAACATGATAAGAAATTAGGACTTCTTGTTATATTTACTGGTATTTTAAATATTATTTTAAAACCTTTTGTATCTAATTGGTCTTTAATATTATCTACTATTATTGCTGCTGCAGTTGGAGTATATTATATTGATGATGAAACAGTTATGGGTTCATCTTGTAATAAGAAAAGTGATAATAATGAGATAAGATCTTATTAGTTTAGTATTTAAATCTAATTTAAATTTTATTAGATTTTAATCTATTAATTTTTATATAAATCTAATTTAAGTCTTATTAGATTTTAATCTATTATATAAATCTAATTTAAGTTTAATTTAACTTTTAAATTTAAATAAGTTTTATATAAATTTAAATTCTTTTTAAATATTATTTATTTAAATTTAATCAAAAATTTATTAATTTAATAATATTTTAAAAAATAAAATAAGTAAATATAGTGATTTGTAAGTAGGTTTTTATATGATTGATGTAAATCTTGTAATTCTAGGTTGTGCACTTGTAACATTTATTCCTCGTTTAATTCCAGCAGTATCTGTTGATAAATTAAATCTTAATTATAAATTTGAAAAGTTTTTAAATTTAATTCCATATACTGCACTTGCTGCTTTAATATGTCCTGGTGTATTAACTGTTGATACTAATTTATGGTATATTGGTTTAATTGGTGCAGTTGTAGCAGGTTCTTTAGCATGGAAAAAAGTTCCTCTTGGAGCTATTGTTATTTTAACTGTTGTAGTTTTAATCTGTGTATACTCAATAGTTCCTTTCTTTTAAATACTTAATTATATTTAAAAATTGAATTAAAAAGAAATCGGTTTACTAATAATTTAAGAATTTTATTTGTATTTTAGTCTATTTAAATCCTATTTTTTCTATAATAGTTTAAATAGTATTAATACTTAAAAATCAATTTTTAAGAAAATTTATTCTAAAAATTAGTAAGTTTCAACAGAACTTATATTTTTATAAAAATTAAAATTAAAAAAAAAAATAGTATGTATTACTAATAATTTAAAAGTCTTTAATTATTAGTAAATTTTTTAAAAAAAATTTAATAGGCTTTATTAGTTATTTAATAAATGTTTAAAATATATTGGTGGTATATTTTAAACTAGCTTGTTTTATTAGTTATTTAATAAATGTTTAAAATATATTGATGGTATATTTTAAACTAGCTTGTTTTATTAGTTATTTAATAAATGTTTAAAATCTATTGGTGGTATATTTTAAACTAGTTTGTTTTATTAGCTATTTAGTTTATAATAAATCATATAAATGTGGAATTACTTTTTCAAATTTTACTCCATATTTATGATTAGAATCACCAACAGTTTCTTCAATAGCTTTTTTAGTAAATTCACCAGCAATTTCAGCTGATTTAGATGGTGATTTACCAATCATAGATGATCCTACAAATGCTGAAGCAAAAACGTCACCAGTTCCATGTGAAATATAATCTATTTTATCGTTGTATACAATTTCTGTAGATGAAGGATTATCTTTATCTAAAACAATTGTTCCTAATTTGTTTTCTTTATGATTATCTCCTTTTAAGATAACATATCTTTTTGTAAAATCAGAAAGCTCATTTGCCATATCTAAGATTTCTTCTTTTGAAAAATTTGGCTTCCAAGGTTTATGTAATAAATAACAAGCTTCAGTTGTGTTAGGAAGAATATAATCTCCTATTTTACATAACTCACCCATTTTATCAGCAAATTCTTGGTTAAATGCAGGATAAAATTCACCATTATCTGCCATAGCAGGATCAACAAATACAAGTCCTTCAGGTTTTAATCTTGAATCTATAATTTCTTTTATATAATCCAATTGTTTCATTGAACCAATATATCCAGTATATATAGCATCAAAGTATATTCCTTCTTTTTCCCAATGTTCACGAATAGCTGGAAGATCTTCTGTTAAGTCTCTACAAGTATATCCTGAAAAACCTGATGTATGTGTAGATAAAACTGCAGATGGAAGAACTGCAGTTTCAATTCCAAATGCAGATATAATTGGTAGTGCAACTGTTATTGAGCATTGTCCATAACAAGATATATCTTGAATTGTTAAAATTTTCTTTGTTTTATTTGTTTCATCTAACATAATATTATTTTTAATAAATTATATTATTAATATTTGATTATTTTATATAATTTATAAAAGAAAGAGAAAAAATGTTTTTTATTATATATCATTTAAAGAATTAGGAATATTTTATTGATGGGAACATTAATTTTAAATATTTTCTTATTTATTTTTTTAAATATTAAACTATTCTTAAACATTTAATAAGTTTTTTATATTTATTCAAATATATTATAATTATATTAAATTGTTTTTTTAAATTAATTTATACTTTTTATATATGTTAAGGGAAAATTATGGAAACTAATAATTGAATGTTAATATAAGGTTAATAATTGATATATTGGAAATGATTTATTTCATATTTTTTTAATTTTTAACTTAACTGAAAATGAATTAAGGACTCAAATTTAGGTTATTAACTAAAAGAATATTTGATTATTTATATAATCAAAAACATTGTCTTGAAAATTGAATTTGGTCAAAGTTTAAATTAAGTTAGAATGATGATGCAAAATGATTCTCTTTTTATTTAATTAAATGTAGATTTAAATAATAGGGATAATTTAGATGAATTTATTAAATGGCAAATTAGTACTTCTGATAAGTTAATGGATGTATTTTAGATAGACTTAATAAGTTTTATCATTAACTTTTTTATTATTTAATTATTAAAAGTTATATTTATAGGGGATTTTAATGTCATTTGAAAATCTTTTTAATGAAGAACATTATGAAAAATCTGTTCGTGAATTGTTTCAAGAATTAGGTTATAATTATTACTGTGGATATGATATTGATAGAGAATATACTAATCCTATTTTTTCTGTTGATTTGGATAATTTATATAGAATAAATAAAAATTCAAGTAAAGTTGCAGTTGATGAAGCTATTAAATTAATAAATGAAGTGGAGTTAGGCTCTTTAGAGGAAATTAATGATAAATTTATGCATTATTTGCAAAATGGTGTTGCAGTTAATTACTGGGAAAATAATGAAGAAAGAAGTGATTTAATTAATTTAATTGATTATGAAAATGTTGATAATAATATTTTTACTGTAATTAATCAATGGTCAGTATTAGGTACTGAAGTTAAAAGACCAGATATTGTAGTATTTGTTAATGGTTTACCATTAGTAGTTATAGAACTTAAATCTCCTTCTAGGGATGATACTAATATTTCTGAAGCTTATAATCAACTTCATAAATATATGAAAGTTATTAAACAACTTTTTAAATATAATGTTTTTTGTGTTATAAGTGATCAATCTGCAACTAAAGCAGGTACAATAACTTCTCCAGAAGATAGATTTATGGAATGGAAAAGTGTTGATGGAAGTTATGAATTTACACAATTTGCAGGTTTTGATATATTTTTTAATGGGATGTTTGAAAAAAATAGATTTTTAGATATTATAAAAAATTTCACTTTATATTCAAAAGATGCTACTAATTATATTAAAATATTGGGGGCATATCATCAATATTTTGCTGTTAATAAGGCAGTTAAATCTACAATCGAAGCTATGGGAAAAGATGGTAAAGCAGGTGTATTTTGGCATACTCAAGGAAGTGGAAAATCTTTATCTATGGTTTTTTATGTAAATAAATTACAACAAATACTTGAAAAACCTACTTTTGTAGTTATTACTGATAGAAATGATTTAGATGATCAATTATATAATCAATTTGTTAAATGTTCTGATTTTTTAAAACAAACTCCTAAACAAGCATCAAGTAGGGAAAACTTAAAAGAATTACTTAATAATCGTCAAGCAAATGGTATTTTCTTTTCAACAATGCAAAAATTTGAAGAATCTGACGAACCATTAACAGAACGTAATGATGTGATTGTGATATCTGATGAAGCACACCGTAGTCAATATGGTTTAGAAGAAAAAATGATTCCTGAAACAGGAGAAATTATTGTTGGTGCAGCACGTAAGGTAAGGGATGCTCTTCCAAATGCAACATATATTGGTTTTACTGGAACACCTATTTCTCAGAAAGATAAAAGTACACGTGAAGTATTTGGTAATTATATTGATATTTATGATATGACTCAATCTGTTGAAGATGGTGCTACAGTTCCAATTCATTATGAAACTCGTATTGCTAATTTAAATTTAGATGAAAAAATACTTAGTGAGATAGATGATAAGTATGATGAATTAGCAAGTCAAGCAGAATCTTATAATATTGAAAGAAGTAAAAAAGAATTAAGTAGGATGGAAAGTTTACTTGGAGCTCCTGAGATTATAAATGATATTTGTGAAGATATTATTCATCATTATGAAGATAATCGTGCTTTTGAATTAAGTGGAAAAGCTATGATTGTAGCATATTCTAGAGCAATTGCAATTAAAATGTATAAAAAAATACTTGAACTTAGACCAAATTGGGACAAAAAAGTTAAAGTAGTAATGAGTGATTCAAATAAAGATCCTGAAGATTGGGGAGAAATTATTGGTGATAAAAAATATAGAAAAGAACTTGAAAAAAAATTTAAAGATGATAATGACCCTATGAAAATTGCTATTGTTGTAGATATGTGGCTTACTGGATTTGATGTACCATCACTTGCAACAATGTATATTTACAAACCAATGAAAGGACATAATTTAATGCAAGCAATTGCAAGAGTAAATCGTGTTTATGAAGGGAAAGAAGGAGGTCTTGTAGTTGATTATATTGGTATAGCTTCAGAATTAAGAAAAGCTATGAGTGAATATACTGAAAGAGATAATAAAAATTATGGTGATATGGATGTTATGGATAAGGTATATCCTAAATTTCAAGAAAAGTTAGAAATTTGTGATAATTTATTCCATGGATATGACTATAAAAGTTTTCTTAATGGTACGAATCTTGAAAGATCTAAAGCAATTACTGGTGGTGTAAACTTCTTTGAAGATCCTAAACAGAAAAAAATTAAAGAAGATTATCTTAAAAATGCTTTACTATTAAAGCAAGCATTGTCATTATGTAGAAGTGTGGCAACTGATGAAGAAAGATTAAAAGCAGCATATTTTGAAGCTGTAAGAAGTGTAATGGTTAAATTAACTTCGGATAAGAAAATTTCAATTGTTGAAATAAATCAAACAATTTCAAAAATGCTTAAAAATTCTATTAAAAGTGAAGGTGTAATAAATATTATTGATGTTAATAATGAAGTTTCTATATTTGATCCTGAATTTATAAAAAAACTTCAAAAAATTCATGAACCCTCATTTGCTATTAAATTATTACAAAAATTACTTAATGATGAAGTTAGATTATTTAGAAAAAATGATTTAGTAAAATCAGAACAATTTTCAGAAAGGATGAAAGCAGTTAAAAAGGATTATGTTAATGGACATATTAGTAATCAAGAGGTTATTGATGAATTACTTAAAATAGCACATGATGTTAAAGAAGTTCATGATGAAGGTAATAAATTAGGTTTAAGTAATGAAGAATTAGCATTTTATCATGCTTTAACATTACCTGAAAATATTCATGATTTTTATGAAGATAGTCAATTGATTAAAATAACTCAAGAATTAACTGATAGTTTACGTAGGAGTCGTACAATTGATTGGCAGAAAAAAGAAACCGCAAGAGCAGATATGAGAAGAAAAGTTAAAAGATTACTTAAAAAATATAATTATCCTCCAGAAAAAAGTAAAGATGCTTTGGATAAAGTATTAAAACAGTGTGAATTATGGGCAGATGCATCAGCATAATAAAAATATAGTGATTTAAATGGTAAAGAAAAATACTTCAGAAATTGGTTTTGAAAAACAAATATGGAATGCAGCAGAAGAACTTAGAGGTTCTATGGATGCAGCAGAATATAAACATATTGTATTAGGTTTAATTTTTTTAAAATATTTATCTGATAAATTTGAAGAAAGATATAATGAACTTGTTGAAGAAGGTGAAGGTTTTGAAGAAGATAGGGATGAGTATACAGCAGAAGGGATATTTTATGTTCCTCCTGAAGCTCGTTGGAAGTTAATATCTGAAAAAGCACACACTGAAGAAAATGGTATAACTATTGATAATGCAATGAGGGAAATAGAAAAAGAAAATGATGAGCTTAAAGGAATTTTACCTAAAACATTTTCTAAACCTGAAATTGATAAAAGTAAATTAGGTGCAGTTATTGATTTATTTACTAATGTAGAGATGGCAGATTATGGTGATAAAAAGGACATTTTAGGACGTACATATGAATATTGTCTTGGAATGTTTGCTGAAACTGAAGGTAAAAAAGCAGGAGAATTTTATACTCCGGCATGTGTTGTAAAAACTTTAGTATCTGTGATTAAACCATTTAATGGAAGAGTTTATGATCCATGTTGTGGTTCTGGTGGTATGTTTGTTCAATCTAAAAAATTTATTGAAAATCATCAAGGTAATATAAAAAATATTAGTGTTTATGGTCAAGAATCTAATCCAACTACTTGGAAAATGGCTAAAATGAATTTAGCTATTCGTGGAATAGAAGCAGATCTTGGTGAACATCAAGCAGATACTTTTTTAAATGATTTACATCCAACACTTAAAGCAGATTATGTACTTGCTAATCCTCCTTTTAATCTTAAAAAATGGGGTCAAGAAAAAATTAAAGATGACGTAAGATGGAAATATGGTATACCACCAAAAGGAAATGCAAACTTTGCATGGATGCAACATATGATATATCATTTATCACCAAAAGGAAAAATAGGTCTTGTTCTTGCTAATGGTTCATTATCTTCAACAACAAGTGGTGAAGATAAAATAAGACAAGCTATTATTGAAGATGATTTAGTTGAATGTATTGTAGCTCTTCCAGATAAATTATTTTACACAACAGGTATATCAGTTTGTCTTTGGTTTTTAAATAGAAATAAAAATCAAGTAGGTAAAACTTTATTTATTGATGCACGTGAAATGGGAACTATGGTTTCACGTAAACTAAGAGAATTAACTGATGATGATATTAATCTTATTGCTGATACATATAATAAATTTATTGATGGTACTCTTGAAGATGAAAAAGGATTCTGTAAAGTTAGTGATTTAGAAGAAATTAAAAAACAAGATTTTATTTTAACTCCTGGCAGATATGTTGGTTTTAAACCTGAAGAAGATGATGGAATTCCATTTGAAGAAAAAATGAAAACTTTAACTACTGAACTTGGAGAATTATTTAAAGAATCTAATGAACTTGAATCTAAAATAAGACAAAATTTAAAAGATATTGGATTTGAGTTTTAAAATTTAATTATTTTTTTATTTAAGGTGTGATAAATTTGAGTTTAGGATGGGAAATTAAACCTTTTAGTGAACTTGTAGAAATCATAGGAGGTGGAACTCCAAAAACATCTAAAAATGAATATTGGGATGGCAATATTCCATGGATTTCTATTAAAGATTTTAATAATAATTTAAAACATATAACAAGCACAGAAAAAACAATTACAAAATTAGGGCTTGATAATAGTTCTACAAAATTGTTAAAAACTGGAGATATAATAATTTCTGCTAGAGGTACTGTTGGAGAAATTGCTATGCTTTCATCTAATATGGCTTTTAATCAATCATGTTATGGACTTAGACCTTTAAATTTTGTTGATAATGATTTTATTTATTATTTATTAAAATATAATTTAAATATACTGAAAAATAATACTCATGGTTCTGTTTTTGATACTATAACTATTAATACATTTGATAATATTTTTGTTAAAATTCCACCTAAAAATATTCAAGAGAAAATTGGTAAATTATTATCTTCTTTTGATGAAAAAATTTCATTAAATAAAAAGATAAATAGTAATTTAGAAGAGCAAATTCTTAAAATATTTAATGATTGGTTTGTGAAATTTAGTTTATGTGATGAATTTGAAGAGAGTAAATTAGGTTTAATTCCTAAAGGTTGGTCTGTAGATTATTTAGGTAGTGGAAAGTCTAGTTCTATCATTGGTTCTGGAATTGTTGATTTTGAGGGTTATAAAGTTTATATAGCTACTGCAGATGTGGATAATTCTTCCATAATAAACAATAAAACATTAATTACATTAAAAAATAAGCCTAGCAGAGCAAATATGCAACCTATTGAGAAAAGCATTTGGTTTGCTAAAATGATTGATTCAAGAAAATTAATTATGGTTGATGATTATTGTGAGAACATATTAAATAATTATATATTTTCTACAGGGTTTTGTGGTTTAAAATGCTCTGAAGAGTATTTTTATTATCTTTGGAGTTTTTTATTAACAAATGGTTTTGATACAATGAAAAATAATTTTTGTACAGGTACAACAATGCAAGCAGTTAATAACAAAGATATTAAAATGATTAATTTTGTTTTACCTGATTTAAAAACAGTTGATAAGTTTAATATTATTGCAAAACCAATTTTTAAGAAAATTTACTTAAATAATTTGGAAATCCAGAAATTAACCAAATTAAGAGACACATTACTTCCTAAATTAATGTCTGGTGAAATTGATGTTTCAAAGATAAATTGTGATTTAAATTAATTTTTCTTTTTTATTTTTTTAACAATTTTAATAACAATTGTTATATTTTTATCTATAAAGATTAATTTTTAATTTTATTAATAATTTAAAGATATTAACCTATAAATTTTCTATGAGCTATTTTTACATTATTTTGATTTACCATGGCATATTGCATTGTTGTATCTATTTGTACATGGCCTAATAGTTTTTGTACTTGTTCTATAGGCATTCCTTTATCAATTGCATTTGTTGCTAAAGTTCGTCTAAATTTATGTGGATGTACTTTTGGTATTTTGCATTTTTTTCCTAATTTTCGTAGTCTTGTTTCTACTCCACTTATTCCTAATCTTTTGTGTGGATTATTTAGAGATACAAATAATGCAGGGTTTTCATCAGTTCTAGATTGTAAATATTCTATTAAATGTATTTTTGTTCTTGCATCAAAATAGACTACTCTTTCACTTTCACCTTTACCAAAAACTATGCATTCTCTTTCATAAAAATTTATATCTTCAATATTTAACTTTACTAATTCACCTACTCTTATTCCTGTTGAAATTAATATTTCAACTATTGCAAGATCTCTTTTTTCTTCACAATTATCCCTTAAAGTTTCTAAATTTTCATCAGTTAATACTTCTTTAACTACTCTTCCAGTTTTTACTTTATGTATTCTTTTTACTGGATTTTTTAATATGTAATCTTCATCTTCGAGCCATGAAAAGAAACTTGAGAATATTCTTCTAATATTATCAATTGTTATTTTAGATGAATTTTTTGTTTCTTTATGATTGAATAAATATTTTCGTATATCTTCTGTATTAATATTATAAACTTGTTTTTTGATAGTTATTAACATTTTTTCTAATGTAGATTTATAATATTTAATTGTTTTATAAGAACGTCCTTCTACTTGTTTAGCAGTTAAAAATAATTTTAACAATTTAAAATTATCTAATTCACATGATTCATTATTATTGTCTATTATTTCAATATCTTTTAATGAATTTAAAAGAGAATTTGTTAATTTTATATATTGGCCTTGATTTAAAAAGGGTTTCATTTGATTTTGTATTTTTGAAATTAATTTAGTTTTCATATTATAATCTCCAAAGATATTTTAGGAAATTTAATATGAAATTTTTAATTATAATTATTATTGATTTTAATTTTTCATATATAATATCAATATTTAAATCACAATTTATCTTTGAAACATCAATTTCACCAGACATTAATTTAGGAAGTAATGTGTCTCTTAAAACAATTAAATTAGATATTTCCTCAGATATTTGTTTTTTATAATTAAAAAAAGGATATACTAATTTATTAAACTCATTTAAATCATGACTTTTAGGAATAAATAATTCTAATGATTTAAATTCTGTTTTATTAAATTTTAATTGAACAGATCCACCAGTAATTGTATTAATTAAATATTGTCCAAAATCAGATTTAAACAATAAATATAAGTAAAAATTAAGATTAGGATAATTATCTTCAGTTTTTACTAAAATCATATTATTACCTAATGTCATAGGTTTATCTAAAAATGGACATAAAAAAACAGAACCCACATCTCCAACATTAGAAATAATTATTTCATTACCAAATAATTTAGATTTTTTAAGAAATTCATAAGAATGCTTATTCACATATTTTTCAAAATTATTGGCTTTTAAATCAATATTTCTAATAAAATAAGCATAATTTTCTTCATCTAAAATAGAAACATTTTCTTTCAAAGATGCAAAACTACCATTAGCTACATAGTCTGTTATAATTAAAGGTAATTCACCTATTTTTTTAACAATTAAATTAGAATTATACGAAAATTTAGTAATAAAATTTTCTCTAAAAATTGAGTTTAAAATATTATCTAAATTACTATTTATCTTTTCATTAATTGAAATTTTTTTATCTATATTAGATAAAATTGTTAAAACTCTTTTTTGATAGTCTAAATTTGGGATTGCCAAATCTAAACGATTTAATGTTTTGGTTCTCAAACTAGGAATTGATGTTCCTTCATTATATCTACTTAAATCTATTAAAGACATAACATAATAAAGAAATTTTGGAATAACAATTTCATCATTAACTTCAGTATAAAATAGTGTATCTACTGTCCAGAAAGGTTCTTCAATATATCTTACTTTTTCAATTGATCCTTTCCTACCAATTAAAACCGAAGGTTTATCATAGAGATAATCAATTGAATATCCCATTAACCCTCCAGTACCATAAATAGGATATTTTCCATTTTCATCATCCTGAACTTTCTTTTGATTTCTTCCATATTTAATTTTGACTAAATCACCAAGAGAATAATAATTAAATTCTAAACTCAAATTTTACAGTCTACACCATCTACAGATTAACACATTTAAATTAAATATATAATTTTAATAAATCTGTTTTTTGTTATTTATTTTTTAATATTTTATTCTTATTTTATATTGTTTTCATAATCATTTATTTGAATTATTTTAATTTATATATAAACATTTATTAATTATTTATTACAGATATATTAATGTTAAAATACTTTTTAATTTAGGTGAATAGTTTAAAGTTCTAAAATTTTATAATGAATGTATGAGCTTTGTTCATGAAGAACTTCAAGATAATTTAAAGAAGGTTCTAAGTTATTTATTATTCCTGTTATATTAATTAAAAAAAATTATATTATATTGATTTAAGATTAAAATTTGTTTCTTTAATTTTGATAAAATGGATTTTGAAGTTTTTTTTATTTTTAGGCAATGAGAGATAATAATAGAAAGGAGCAAAACATTTTGAGTATTGGAATAATAAAATTATGATAAAAGTGTAATATTTAATGAATTTGTAGGTAACTATATTGTGATAACTATTCATTATTTTTTTATTTATTTACTATTTAATTAAATATGGTTTATATATTAGTAATTTTACAATTTTAACTTTTAATCATGTTTATTTTATTTTATTTATTAATTTGGTGATAATTTGGATATTGAAATTTTTTCTGATGAAACAATTTTTAAAGATGAATATTTAGGTTTAGGTTGTTTATTTATTCCAATATCTTTTAAAAAAAATTTAATTAAAAATTTGATGGATTTAAGATGTTTGGGTAATAGTGAGTGGAATTGGGATGAAAAATATTGTAACTTTAATTGTGGTTATCATAAATTTAATAATTGTGAAATTCATTTTAAAGATATTGATAAAAGTTTTTCTGATAAAAAATTAGAAATATATAAAAATTGGATTGATTTTATTGTGAATTGGAATAAGAATAATGATTCTGAAGAACAACTTATTTATTTTAATATTCTTTATCTGGATTTAAATAAATTGGATTATAAAAATTTCGGTATTAAAACAGGTGATTTAACTAATATTTATAATAGATTTTATCGTACAAATTTAGATTATGCTTTTAAAACTTTTTTTAATAATAATGTAAATGTTAAAGGTGTATGGCATGATAATTCTTCTGAAAAAGAGAATCACAATTATTTTTCATGGCATTCTATTTCTTGCTTGAACGAACCTTCAAGAAATATTAATTTTGAAAATGATGAAATTAATTTCATTAGTTCTAACCATAATGATTATAAAGATGAAAATTTAAAAGGGAATGCTAATTTGATTCAATTAATAGATTTAATTTTAGGCTGTTCTAATCAAATTTTGTTTAAAAAATCAGATGTTGAAAATAAAAAAATACTTGCTAATGAATTTTATCCCTTATTTAAAAGATTGTGGAAGAATCCTTCAAATCCTAATAGTCATTATAATTATGTAGGTAAAGAGAATGTTGCTATTTTTCCGGATGGTGAAAAATATGTTCAAAAAAATCTTTTTGGTAATGATGTTATTGGTAGTAAGTTTCATAGAAATATTCGAATTTCAAAACCTTTAGATGAAAATAATTATAATGATTTTGGTAATTTTTATCATTCATGATTTTATTTCATGTTTGAACTAATTTTCTTGAGTTATTTTCATATTTAAATATTATATTTACAATTTTTATAAAGTTTTGGATTATAATGATTTATTTAATATCTTTTTGACTTTGTTTAAATTCTCATAATTTTTAAAATAAACTTTCTTCAATTTGATTTTGAAGTATTAAATGCCATTTAAATTTTATAAAAAATAGGGTTTTAGCAGACCACTTTCTTTTAATAAATAAGTTATTAAGTTAATAATTTATTTAAGGTAAATATTTTTTTATAATTAATACTAAATCGTATAATATGATTAAAATTAGATTAGACAATACGTTTAATAAAAGCATGGTTAAAACATTAAAATTTATTAAGCTTAATAAGAATAAAATTAAAAATGATTATAATTCAAATTTAAATATATTTTTGAATAATAATACAATTGACGATAATTTTAATAAAATGGTTGAATATATTCAAAAGATAACAAAATTTGATAAAAATATTATAAAAATGTATATTATTAAATATTTAGATGATTATTTAATTAATATAAATGAAAGGGATGATATTAATGGGGTTTCTAATGAAATATTAAGAAAATTAGAGAATGAAATTAATTATATTATCAAAGATAAATATAAAGATTTTGAGATTATTTTTCCTATTGAAAATTTAAATTTTAAAAAAAATTTTTATGTAGGTAATGTATATTTTTTTGAAGGACCGAAAATATCGAAAATAGAAAATGAATTAGATGAATTTTATAAGTTGGGAAAATTTTTTGCTAAAACAACAATTTATGCAACTGAAAAATCTGCATTTTTTAAAGGTGAAATTAAAATTAAACTTGCAATAAATATTATTAAATTATTTTTAGATGAAGAGTTATGTAATTTTAATTTAGTAGGAAATACATATAATGAAATTTGTTTAAGAAAAGCATTTTTACAAACGAAATCTAAGAAATATATTGGAATAACATCTGAAAAAGAATATGGGTATGATTTATCTCCAATTAAAATTAGTAAAAAAAATTTTAAAGATGAATATTTTGGTTTATTTAATGAAATTTCAAAGTTATTATTAACTGAAAATTTTGAGAATGAAAATTCTGATTTTGAAAATAAATTATTAACTGCGATATTTTGGTTTGGTGAGTCTAAATCAATTAAAATATTAAATTTGAATGATAATGAAGAAAAAGAAAACAAAACAAAAATATATAATTTAAAATTATCTGAATATCAAAAAAAATTATTATATTTAATAATTTCTTTAGAATCTGTATTTGTATTTAATGAAGATAATATTACAAATGATATTTCAAATAATGTATCTAATTTAATAATCAATCCAATAAAAAAAGAAAAAATAAAAAAACATGTTAAATATTTTTATAGAATTAGATCAGGGATAGTTCATAATGGGTTTTCTTTTGTAAATAAAGAAGAATTAGAAATATTAAGTAAAATTACACAAGATTCATTATATCGCTTAATTGAAATATATATTTTATATTATCATAAAATTAGATATCTCCAAAATAGATTAGAATAAAATCAATTTTAATAATTTTAAAGTATTTTCTATTAACTTTATTGAAAGAATATTTGAATTAAATACAAATTAATATTTAAATTTTTCATTTTGATTTATTTATCTTAAATTATTTTTTAATCTTTAATTTTTTTAAAAACCTTAAATATTTATTTAAATTAAATTATTTCTTTTAATTTCTTTTTATTCATAAAAATATGAATAATTTAATTAATATAAAACTAAACAAAACTATTTATACTTTTATTTATAATTTATTAATTGTAGAATTGATTAAATTCAATTCTATAAAAAAATAGATAAAAGATGAAAATATGAATAAAAAGCATAATGTAAATAAATATGCATTATTACTACTTTTTTTAATATTCTTCATTGTTTTATCAGCTAGTTTAATAAGTGCAACAGATGTCACAAATAATACAGACACAAACAATCTTATGCAAACAACAACTACTGATAATATAACAAATAATGCAATAGAAACAAAATCAATATATGAAAATAAAAGTATTTAGGGGCCTGAATTTTTCACATTTGTGAGAGCTTTTGTAGGCCTGTTTTTGATGTATCTGAGTTTTGTACAAGTAGTGTTCCTAATAATACATATAAATATAAGGTTTTTTCTACTGATTTTGGTGTAAATTTGTGTATTTTTCTCATTTCTAATGAATTTTTAAGTACTTTGAAATAGTCTTCGATTTTACCTCTTATTGGTTTGTAATGTTTCCAATTCATGAGTTTACTGATTAATTCTTTTTTTAATCGTTTAAATAGTCTTTTATTTTTATTTAATTGCTTTTTATTTTTAAATATGTTTAAGGAGTAGCTTAAAACATCATCAAGGTGTTTTA
>NZ_JHWX01000016.1 GCF_000621965.1 Methanobrevibacter wolinii SH | reverse complement strand
TTAATCTAAATAGAGTAAACTAAACTTTAAAAAATAATAAATAATAATCACTTAATCTAAATAGAGTAAACTAAACTTTAAAAAATAATAAATAAAAAATTTAAAAACAATTAATAAAAAGAAAACAATTAATTATTTTCTTCTTTTAAACTTAATAAATCAGATATTGCAGTTTTAGTATTATTAATAATACTTTGTTCATCAAGAGATACTAATTTTCTATTTTCCATAAGAATATTACCATCACAGATTGTAGTATCTACATTATCTCCATTAACTGAATATACAATATTAGCACATAAAGAATTTCCAAGAGGAGTAAAATTTGGACGATTAGTATCAACTAAAATAATATCTGCTTTTTTACCTACTTCAATAGATCCAATATCTTTATCTAATCCTAAAGCATGAGCACCATTAATAGTAGCCATTGAAACTGTTTCTTCAGCAGATAAAACTTTAGGATTTAAAGTTGAAACTTTTTGTAATAAAGCAGCGAATTTCATTTCTTCAAATAAATCAAGATTATTATTACTTGATGCACCATCAGTACCTAAAGACACACAAATATCATTATCTAATAATTTACCAACAGGTGCAACACCTGAAGCAAGTTTCATATTACTACATGGATTATGAGAAACTTTAACATCATTTTCCTTAATTAATTTAATTTCATTATCAGATAACCATACACAATGAGCTGCTAAAATATCTGAAGATAATACTCCAAGTTCATCAAGGTATTCAAATGGTCTTTTTCCTCTAAGTTCAATACAATCTTCAATCTCTTTTTTAGTTTCATTCATGTGAATATGAATTCCAACATTATATTTATCTGCTTCTTTTCTTACTCTTTCAATTAACTCAGGAGAAGTTGTATAAACAGAGTGAGGTCCAAACATAGTAGTTACTCTACCATCAGCATAATTATTAAAATCTTTAATTAATTTAATATTAGATTTAAATTCATTTTCTCTTTTTTCAGCATCTCCAAAATCAATCATACCATATGATAAAACCCCTCTAATACCAGACTCTTTTACTGCACGAGCAACATCACCCATATAGAAATACATATCAGTAAATGTTGTTGTACCTGATTTTATCATTTCAATAGCACCTAACATTGCACCAGCATAAGAATAATCACTATTTAAATTAGCTTCCATTGGCCAAATATAATCATTTAACCAGGAATCTAATTCTAAATCGTCTGCAAGACTTCTAAATAAGGTCATAGGTAAATGAGTATGAGTATTTATAAGACCAGGCATTATGATTTTATCTTTAGCATCAATAATTTTTTCTGCATTAGAATCTTCAATATTATCACTAATTTCAGAAATTTTATTATTTTCAATTAATACTGAAGATTTACTATATTCTACTTCTCCATTAAGTTTTGGATTTAAAATAGTTCCATTTTTAATTAAAATATTACTTGTTTCCATAAAATATCACAATAATTAATTATTAATAAGATATAAAAATATAATATATATAATTATATTTTAATAATATTTAAAAAAAACTAAATTATATAAAAATTATAAAATTAATAGAATATTAGAGGAAAAAATACTGATTTAAGATAATCAAAAAATTAATTCTTAATTAAAAAACCATATTCTAGGTAATGTAAATGAAACTTAAAATAGCTATACCATCAAAAGGACGTATAAGTGATCCATCAATAGAAATACTTGAAAGATCAGGTTTAAAATTAAAAGACAGTACAAATAGAAAATTAATGTCAAAAACATTTAATCCAAATATAGATGTTATGTTTACACGTGCTAGTGATATTCCAACATTTGTGGAAGAAGGAATAGTTGATATGGGTATTACTGGTTATGATTTAATTAAAGAAAAAGATGCTAATATTGAAGAATTATTTGATTTAGACTTTGGACAAACAAAACTTGTACTTGCTAGTCCAGAAACATCTAATATTAATAGTGTTAATGATTTAACAAGTGATATGCGAGTTGCAACTGAATTTCCAAATTTAACAAAAAAATATCTTGAAGAAAATGGAATAAAAAATATAGAAATAGTTAAACTTGCAGGTTCAACTGAAATAGCACCATTAATTGGTATTGCAGATGTTATTACAGATTTAACAAGTACAGGTACTACACTTAAAACAAACCATCTTAAAATTGTAGATATAATTCTTGAAAGTTCAATTAAATTAATAGCTAATAAAGATAGTCTTAAAGAAAAAGAAAGTCTAATTAATGCAGTTGAAACAGGAATAAAAGGAGTAATTAATGCAGGAAACAAAAAATTACTTATTATGAATGTTAATAAAGAGGATCTTAATAAAGTAAAAGATGTTATCCCTGCAATGAGTGGGCCAACAATATCTGAAATTTTATCTAAAAAAGAGATGGTTGCAGTTCAAACTGTAGTAGATGAAGAAGTAGTATTTACATTAGTAAATAACTTAAGATTAGCTGGTGCAAAAGATATTCTTGTTGTACCAATTGAAAGAGTAATAAATTAGAATATTAATTCAATGATTTTAAAATCATTTTTTTATATTTTTAAAATAATGATTCTAATATTTCAAGAATATCTTTAAAATCAGGAAAAACCTCAAAATCAACTTTAAAATGTTTTTAAAATCTATTAAAAAATATTATAATTTAAATATAAATTTTAATAGAAAATTAATTTTTAAATAACTTAAGAGAGAGAATAATATGAAAACCCTAATTATTTATGATAAAATAAATAGTAGTGCAGAGAGCCTATCAAAAGAAATATTAGATAATATTAATTGCGAATTTAAAAGAGCATTTCCGGTTAATAAAGCTAAAGATACATGTTTAATAAAATATGATTTCATAATATTAGGTGGATCTATTAAAAGAGGAAATATTCCTGGAAACTTAAAAAGATATGTTGAAAGAAATAGAAAAACATTAAAAGGTAAAAATTTTGCACTATTTATAATTTGTTATGATAGAGAAAAAATAGATAAATACTTTTATAAATCATTTTCAAAAGAACTCGTTAGTGCTTCATATACTCAAGAATATTTCTTAGATAAAAATAATGCAGGACTATTTAATAATAAAAATAATATGAGTTCAGATGAAATTAAAAAATTAAATAAAGAACATGTAAATGAATTAATTAATAATATAAACGAAATAAATGATAATTTTAAACATTCACATAATAATTAATCTAAAAATTAAATTTTAACTTATTATAAGTTAAACTCTAAATACTTAAGTTTAAGATAAATATCATAAATTACAATTAAACCCAACAAATACCTAAATTGAAGATAAATATCATAAAATCAGAAATAAACCTAATAAATATCCAAATTTAAAATAAATATCATAAAATCAGAAATAAACCTAATAAATATCCAAATTTAAAATAAATATCATAAAAATACATTACTCATTATATCTAAATAATATAAATCTTGTTTACAAAGTAAGCATATATGGATTACTAAAATCTTAAAAACAATCCAAAAAAAACATCTTAGAAATAAAAAGTTATTTAAAAAACATCTAAAAATTAAATTTTAACTTATAAGAAAATAGGCTTTAAAAAAATTTTAATTATAATAATAAACAAATAATTAAAACAATTTCAATATTTTAGGTGATTACAATTTTTAATCTAAAAAATGTTATATCAATAAATGATTTTGAAAAAGAAGATATAAATTATATTTTAGATGAAGCAGCAAAACTTGAAAGTGTTGCTAAATCTCAAGTTAGTTCTAATTTATTAAATGGTAAAATACTTGGAATGATGTTTTTTGAACCATCAACAAGAACCAGATTATCATTTGAAACCTCAATGAAAAGATTAGGTGGAGAATGTATAGGTTTTGATAATACTACATCATCATCTATTGTAAAAGGAGAAAGTATTGCAGATACTGCAAAAATGATTGAATCATACTCTGATGCACTTGTAATAAGACATGAACTTGAAGGAGTATCAAAATTCATATCTGAAATTGTAGATATACCTGTAATTAATGCTGGTGATGGTGCAGCCCAACATCCAACACAAACCTTACTTGATTTATATACAATGAAAAAAGAGTTTGGACATATTGAAAACCTTAAAGTTGCACTTGTAGGTGATTTAAAATATGGGCGTACAGTACATTCACTTGCATATGCACTTGGATTATACAATGTTGAAATGACCTTCGTTGCACCAAAAGAACTTAGAATGCCTAGAGAAATTCTTGAAGATCTTAAAAAGAATAATATTAAATTTACAGAAAATGAGAATCTTAATGAAGTTATTGATGATATAGATGTATTATATGATACAAGGATTCAAAAAGAAAGATTCCCTGATTTAGAAGAATATTTAAAAATTAAAGATGCTTATCTTATTAATCATGATATGTTAAAAGGAAAAGATCTTATTGTAATGCATCCATTACCAAGAGTAAATGAAATTGCATATGATGTTGATAATACAAAACATAATAGATATTTCCAACAAGCATTTAATGCTGTCCCTGTAAGAATGGCTATATTAAAAAATTTAATATTAAATAATCCAAAATTCCCAGAATAATATTTAATAAATTTTTTTAGATTAAAAATTTTAGGTTTTATAATTATAAAATTAGCAAACAACAAAACTAAAAACCCTAAAAAAACCAAAACATTATAAAATAATTATAAAACCCATAACCAAACAACAAAACCAAATACCTACTAAAAAAACCAGAACTATAAAACAATTATAAAATATTTTAAAATCAATAATTATATTAAAATTAAAAACTATTTTTTTAAAAAATAAATTATTTTCTATATTAAATTATTTAAAAAAAGTAAATTAAAAATAGATAAAAAGATAGATACAAAATAATTAAAAGTAGGATTAAAATAATTAAAAGTAAATATAAAACCTAATTTTTAAGCTCACTTTCAACTAATTTTAATGCTTCATCAATTATTTGATCCATATTATAATATTTATACATACCTAAACGTCCACCAAAAATAATGTTTTCTTCATTTTCAGCAAGCTTTTGATATTTATCAAATAATTTATTATTTTTATCATTATTTACTGGATAATATGCCTCCATGCCTCTTTCCCAATTTTGAGGATATTCATGAGTAATAATTGTTTTAAGTGAATTGGAAGCTTCAAAATGTTTATGTTCAATAATCCGTGTAAATGGCGTTTCAGAATCAGTATAATTAATTACAGCGTTTCCTTGATAATTATCAATATCTAATGTTTCACTCTCAAATCTTAAACCACGATACTCTAATTCACCATAAGAGTAATCATAATATTGATCAATCATCCCTGTAAATAAAATTTTATCTGCAATATTTTCCCATTTTTCTCTATCATTGAAGAAATCTGTGTTTAATTTAACTTCAATACCCTCTAAAAGTTTCTCAATGATTTGGGTATATCCCCCTATAGGTATCCCCTGATATAAATCATTGAAATAATTATTATCATATGTTAAACGTACTGGTAAACGTTTAATAATAAATGATGGAAGTTCAGTGCATTTTTTACCCCATTGCTTTTCAGTATACCCTTTAATTAATTTTTCATAAATATCCTTACCTACTAAACTAATAGCTTGTTCTTCAAGGTTTTTAGGATTTTTAATACCTGCTTCCTTCTTCTGATTTTCAATGATTGAAATAGCTTCCTGTGGAGTTTTAATATTCCACATCTCATGAAAGGTATTCATATTAAATGGGAGGTTATATAATTCCCCCCTATAGTTTGCAATAGGTGAATTTGTAAAACGATTGAATTTAGCATATTTATTAATATAATTCCATACTTTTTCATTACTTGTATGGAAAATATGTGCTCCATACTCATGTACATTAATTCCTTCCTTATTAGAAGTATAGACATTTCCACCAATATGATTTCTTTTTTCAATAACCAAACATTTATATCCATTATCAGTCATTTCACGTGCAAATACAGAACCAAAAAGTCCAGATCCAACAATTAAATAATCATAATTCATATAACCACAATAATAATCTTTACTTAATAATCTAAAACTATAACCTATTTCTATAAAAATAAGATATACCTAAATTCAATTATAATCCATTATATAAAAATAAGATATACTTAAATTCAATTATAATCTATTTATATAAAAATAATCTTAAATAAAAATTTATATTTTTAATAATATATAATTCACTTTTTTAGAAAAAGTTTATGCATTGTTGAAACCATTAAACTTAGAATAGGATTAATTCTAAATCTTAAAAAAAGTATTTTTATATGTTTTTAAATAGATAAAATACATTAAAGGAAATAAATTAAAATTTAGAAGAAATTAAGAATTTTAATATTAAATAGCTTAAAACAATAGAATATTAAAAAAGAATTAAAATGACAAAATATGTTTAAAAAGCTTAAATTTTTAAAAAGCAAGAATAAATTAAAAATAAAATAATAAAAACTAATTTAAAAATAATTGTTAATTTAAATTTATGAAATTTAAATTTAAAAATCTATTAAAAGAAAATAAGGGTTCAATTATAAGCATGTTTACTTTAGTACTAATATTATCACTTATTTTAATATTCATAATCTTTTTAACAAGCACATTATATATGGAAAATGAAAAATCAAATATTTTAAATGATAAAAACTTTAAATACCATGTCGAAGATTATAAAAGAAACATTAATCCTGTAAGCTATGAAGTACTTAACGAAACAATAAAAGACCATATAGATAGTAAAAAACCTTCAATTAATAGCAGAGAAGAAATTAAAACTAGATTAAATAATAAACTTAAAGACATTAACGAGGATTATTATAGGAATTATAAGATAATAATAGATTCTAATGTTTTAAGTATAAGTAATGATGAAGACCCATTTAACATTGATGTTAAGATTAAATCAGACTTTAAAAAGGACAATAATACTTATTCTACAATGAAAACTTATAAAATTTCAATAATTGGATTAGAAGATCCATTACCCTTTTTAAAACTTAAAAATTATACTGACTTTAGACATAACTCCACTAATTTTAATTATGAAAATTCCCTAAACAATTATTTAAGTAATAAGTCAATGGATGGTAGCCCCTATATAAACAGTAGTTCCCCAACAATTTTCAAAAAATGTCCTTACCAACCATATGAAATACATGGAAATAATTTAACTTATAATTGTATATTAAACAATTATTATCATGAAAGCCATGATGGTAGCTGCATATTCTGTAGATTAGAAAACAAGGGAGATTGTGATGATTATGGCCTTGAAACATTTATAGTATCACATAAAACTAATGAAAATACAAGTATAGCCTCTCCAGACCATGTAATATTTGGAGATAATCCATATAATGGAGATAAAATAATACTTAAAAATGACACAATCCTATTTTTAGATAATGGCCATAAAAAGAAGTATGGTCTTAATTAGACATCGAAAAGATAATAAATAGAAAAAGGTGAAAAAAATCAAAATAAATAATTATGGAAGTATTTATTTAACGGATATTCTTCTTAGTATTGTAATTATAATTATTATAACATCAAGCATTTTTACAATTAGTTCTTTAACAATAAATAAAATAGATTCAAATATTGAGGATAATAAAATAAAAACATTATCTAACCAATTATTAGATACCCTAACAGAAACAGAGGGAAGTCCAGATAATTGGGAAGAACTTCCATATAATAAAAATTTCATATGTGGATTAAAATCTTCTAATAATAGCCAAATACATTTATTATCATATAACAAGATTCTAAAACTTAAAGAAAATTATAATATAATCACTAAAAATATGTTTAATAATGAAATCAAAAGTCAAATAGAAATAAAACCACTAAATCCAAATTTAGAAACTATTGAAATCGGAGATAACCCCATTAGCAGTTCTAATATTTATTTAAATAAGAGATTCATATTAATTGATTATTATAGCAAATACCAAGTTAAAAATATATCAAAGAATGATATATGTAATAAGAATCATGGGTCTAATTTTATTTGTACAGAATTTAATTTAAACAAAAGCCTGAGTAATTATAATTATTATTTAATAGTAGATAATGACATTGATTATTACCTAGATAATGGAATAAATACTGCACCTAATAGAAAAACAAATAATAGATATAGTCTACTTAATGATGATTTAATTAAGCTATCAAATACCACAATAATAATCCATATAAAGAAAGATAATGATTTTAATGGACTTATTATTGAAGTGCCAAAAGATTTTAATAAAAATTATTTAAAATACGAATATTTTACTTATGAAAAAGCGGAAATTATACTAAAAACATGGTACAACTAAAAATTTAAAGAAGAATAATAATTAGAATCTTTAAAATTAAAATAAAATCTAAGAAATTAAAAAATAAATAGATTTAAATCTTATTTTAAAATAATCATATTTTCAAGAATAAAAAAATAAATTATAAATTAAATTTTTATATATAATAAACATCAATACTTGAATTTTCATATAAATTGGGATAATTTATTTTATTTATAATTTTATTATTAATATCATTTTCAATACCTAATGTAAATTTATTTAAGCCTTCAGATATTGAAACTCTTTTATTTAAATATTTATAATGTAAAATTCCCTTACTAATAAAATCACTGCCAATTTCTTTATCTAAAATAATTAAAAATTCAGTGCTAATATTATTAAAATAATCATGAAAATCATTATTTTCAATTGAAACATCGTCAATTTCTGGATATTTTAATTTTAAATTAGTAATATCAATAGATTTATCATTAAAAACTATATTTAATTTTTTATTAGAATAATCTATTTTATTATACAAATCAATAGATGCTTCAAGTTTTTTTAGTGAATCTAATTTGAAAATCACAGTAATATCATTTTTATCTTCAATATATGGATATCCAATAGTATCCAAAATCTGTTTAAATCTTTCAGTATATGTGTGATTTTTTAAAACATTATATAAATTATTCATACGCTTTTCTTCATATGAACCATTAATATCTGGTAATTTTTGAATATTATCAAAGAAAAATATGTTATCACCAAATAATCTTTCAACTGCTTTTGAATAATTACTAAGAATTAAAGTATTCGTTATTGCTAATTCATATATTCTTCTTGCAAACATAGTATTTGATTCTGTAACTATATTAAAATTTAAACCCCATTTCATTTTTTTATACAAGGAAGCTGTTTTTTCATATTCTATTGCAGGATGAACATATTTTTGATATTTTTCTGGATAAGCAAAAAGTTTCCTATAATAATTACGATCAAATATTATAAGATTGCCCCACTGTTCAATAATTTTATCAAAAATCATATTCATTAATTTTGTTCTTTCAGGATGGCTATCACCATAATATGTTCCTGCAAATACAGGATATTTGATAGTTTCCCTACTTAAATTTAAGGGATTGAATAATTTAGGTTGAGCAGCAAACATTAAAGAATAAACATTATTATGATTATAGTCTTTTTTATATGAATCTATAGATTCTTCAGAGGATGTAAAAATATAATCAAATTTAGAAGCAGTATCAGCAAAAGACCAATCATCTGTCCTATAATGAATCGGATCTTCTTTATTCCAAAATATACTAGGTATTTTATTATCTTTACAATAATTTAAAATTTTAAGTAGTTCTTTACGATTTTCACCATCAATGTTATAAAGTTTAATAACTTTATTAAACCAAGGTTCTTTATTTTCTTTTGTTCCAATACCTTGCCATGTAGATTCACAAAAAAATAAATCTGGTTGAAAAAACTTAAATTTTTCTTCCCAATCATTAGGATTAATTAAAATAGCTTCAAATTCATATTTAAATGAATCATAAGTAAATTGATCTGCAATAATTGCAACTTTAATTTTTTTTAAATTTTTAACTGGTTTATAATTAGAATTTATATTAAAATCATTTTTATTAGATATTTCCTTATTATTTCTATTTGAAAACAATTTATCTTTTAATAAAGCATATTTTCTCCAGATTTTATATGCTTTTGTAGATTTAAAATGTTGATTTTCCTTAAATAACTTATGATTTTCCTTTTTTAGATTTAAATTCTCATTATTTAAATAAAATTTATCATCATACAAAACCTTATTACTCTCTTTTAAAGAACTTAAACCATCCTCAAGTTCATAATTTTTATATTTTTCAATTAAATAATTATAATCTTCATCCATAATATCCCATTAATCTTTCTTAAATAATTCATCTAAAACTTTAACTTCCTATACTATTATTTTTAAATTAAAAAATAAATTATATATAAATTTAAATTTAGTCAAAGTCAGCGATTAAATAAAATTAATTTTTAATGATTGAACTATACAAATATTGCAATTATTAAAAGTGAATAAGCAATTAATAAAGTATTTGAAAATGCATCAGTAATACTTGTTGAAATTGGAATAACAATATTATCTGGATCAAGACCATGTTTATAAGATAATATACATATTCCAAAGACTATTATCATCATTATTGGAATTAAAGTTAAACCTGCAAATACACTTATTAATATAAGTGGAATTAATCCAAATGTTTGAGTACCAATTATAAATGAACTTAAATCTGAAATAACAGCTATAAATGGATATACAATAACTGCAAGTGATAATATTATTAATAAATTAACAAGTGTAGTATTAGTAAGTTTAAACTCAGGTTCTATTAAACCAGAGTGTAGGCTTGAAGATAATCTTGCACCTAAAATACTTACTAAATTACCACTTTCACCAGATAATAATGGTACTAATGTTAATATAGTTGGATTAGTTAAAAGTGTAGATTCACATGAATCCAATACAGTACCTGCATATATTCCTAAAAAAGAACATAAAAGTAAAGTTGGTGTTGATTCAAGTAATATTCTTTTAATAGATTGATTTCTACTTACTTCATATACAAACATTATAATAATTAATAATATTAAAATACCAAAAACTAAATCTTTAAAGTATCCAACACCTAAACCTTTTAAAATAAATAATGATACAATTATTGCAGGTAAAGTAAATAAATCACCGAATGCTGCAACAAGAGGCGTTGTAACATTATCTGGATCCCATCCACCTTTATAACTTTTAAAAGATATACACATTGTAATTGGAAGCATTATTAAATTAGATATAATTCCTGCAAATACAGAAATTAATATAAAATCCATAAGATCAATACTTCTTAAATGGAATATTAAACACATTATTTTTGCAAAAATAGCTAAAAATACAGACAATACCATTGTAAGAACAAATGAAGATTTTAAATTAGTAAATAAAACTTTAGATCTTTTAAACTCAGGATCAAGTACACCGATATGAAGGTTAGTACTTAATCTAGATGCAAATGATCCAAAAATATTACCTCTCATTCCAATTGCACCTGGAATAAGAATTAATAAACCAGGAAATGCATTTAAAAAATAGGTCATGTTTCCAAGGATAATTCCAGCACATAAGTCACCTATAGCACATATAAATAAAGCAACTAAACTTTGTCTAAGTGTAGAACGGTTATTCCTTATAAAATTAGAAAATTTATTTAATATTATACTATTTTGGCTATTCATATTATCCCAGGAATTATAGATTTAATTTTAAAAAAATGCTTTGTTGAAAAAATTAATTATGAGATAAGTTTCAACAAAGCTAATAAGTATAATCATTAATGAATAGTCAAAAATAATTTTTACTTATTAAAAGACTAATCGTCATCAGATTCTTCTTCATCTAATGCATCTGATACATCATCAAATGACATTTCACCATGAGCTATTTGAACTAAAATATCTGAACCTGTTTCAGAACCTTTAGCAAGTAGTACATCATCTTCTAATATAACTGTATGTTTATCTGGACCATAAATCCATGAATCATGACGTCTAATAGCAATAACTCTCATACCAGTACGATTATTTAATAATAATTCACCTAATGTTTTATTACATAATTCTGATGCAGGATATACTTCAACACTAATAATCATTTCATCAGATTCTTCCATAACACGTTTAAATACTGGATGTGGTTTAAAACCTTTAAGAATTAAGTCAGCTAAATCTTTTGCAGCATTAGCAATAGATTCTGCTGCTTCTGCAATCTCAAGTAATGCTGTTAACCTTTCTGCATCTTCTTTAGAACGTGCAGCAAGTAGAGATTGAATTTTAATCTCATAATTTAAACTATTAATACGATTTTCTAATTTCAGCACTTCATGTGCCGCATCTTTACTATTAAAAAGAACAGCAGAATATGATAAATCTACCATTAATTCTGACATGTTTTTCATTTCAATTAAAATATCTTTAATACTTGGCATTAAATCCCTTCAACATTTTAGAAATAAAAATTTAAACTTAAATTATTATATATAATTTATAATATAAATAAATGTTAAAAATTAGAATATTTAAGTATTATATAAAAAACTAAAATAAATACAAATAATCAATACAAACATCAATAAAAAACTTAAAATAAGTACAAAACAATTAAAAAATATAAACATGTAAAAAAAACTTAAAAATAGGTATAAACAATTAAAATATTAATTTAATATTTTTATTGAAATAATTTTAAAAAAAAAGTCATTTTTAATTTATGAATTTAAAATTAAAGTTTAAATAAATTTAGAATAGTTAATTAAGAAAATATTAAAAAAAATAAAAAATAAAAAAAGTATATCTAAAAAATATAAAAAAAGAAGTAATTAATCTTTAGAATTATTTTTTAAAATACATTCTCTACGTAACTTTAATAATTCTTTCTTGTTTTTAATTAAATCATTAGGTTCTTTTACAATGTCATCAAATTTAGACTTGATACATTCAATATTCTCTTTTTTATGAACCCACATACAATCTTCGCAACTCCAAACATTCTTACCTTTAATCCACCTACCACCAGTAGATTTATCACCACATGGATAAAATGGACAATAACAGAAGTCACAATGTTGACCTTCTTCATGACATGGATAGTATCCACATTCAGTATTAGGTCCTTTTGGAGTTTTACCTTCAAAATATCTTTCATAAAAGTCTACAGCTAATGGATTTAATTTTGATTTAATTACATATCCTCTAGGAGTTATCATATAACCTTCATCAAGATATGTCATTTTATTTCCAACAATTAATGTAGTTGACATATTAATTTTTTCTTCATCAAGATCTTTAGCTTTCACAACAGATACTTTTGATGGGTAAGTTTCACTATTTACAATACCAATTAATGTTTCAGGACCTCTAATATCTAAAACTAAGTCTTTAAATAATTTAAATGGTTCTTTTCTAGATTTACTAATAGGATTATAAATAGCTATAATTAGATTTGCCTTAAGAGAATATTCTAATTTAGTTTTAATCTCAGATAAAGGAGTAAGTAAATCACTTAAACTAATTGCAGCAAAATCATGTAAAGGTGCACCAAGAAGAGATGCAGAATAATTTAAAGCTGAAACTCCTGGATAAATATCAACTTCAATATTAGTATTATATTTACTTATAAGCTGGAAAAGAACATTTGCCATACCAAATACACCAGGATCTCCAGAACTTACAATAGCTACATCATATCCATCAAGACTTTTAGATATAGCCATTTCAACCCTTTTAATTTCATCCCCCATACCTTTTTTAATTACTTCTTTACCTTCAATAAGATCTGAAATAGAATCAATATATTTACTATATCCTACAATAACATCAGAATCTTGTATAGCAGCTAAAGCTCCTAATGTCATATTTTCCCTATTTTGGCCTAAACCAATTACATTTATCATATTATCACTTATTGACTTGTATTTGTATCAGTATCATTTGTTGTATTAGTTGATGTGTTTTCTGAAGCAGAATTATATATTTTTAAGATAGAATTAATCTTAACTGAGTCAATATTAACTTTAAATTCTCCTTCACTTGTCATATTCGCTGTAGCAGTAGCTAATATTTTATAATCTGGTTTTGCACTAATTACAATAGATGAACTTGAACTAGATGAAGATGATGAATATCCATAAGCAGTGATATTTAACTTAATTTGATCATTATCTTTAGAATCATATGTTCCAATACTTAGATTATCATAATCAATTCCATCTACTCCTGTTTCATTCTGCAGTTTTGTAGCTAAATCTTCCTTATTTGAAACATTAAGTGGTGTAGGATCTTGAATAACTACATTGTTTAAATTATCAGATGAAAAAATACCATTTATAGTATCAATTTGCAAATCTATTAGTCCTTTAACATCAGGAACTTGAGAAGTTACAATAGTATAAGAACTTAATAAACCAGCTTCAAAAAATCCTATAAATAAAACAATGATTAATATTGCTTTTAACACCTTATGCATTTTATCACTTACTTTAAAAATAAAATTTCAATAAATATAAAATTTAATAATTTATCATTTTAAATCTTTAATTAAAGTAATATAAAAATATAACTAAATATAAAAGAATTATCTTAATAATATATAATAAAAGAAAATTTTAAAAAACAGTTAAAATATAAATTTAAAATACTTAATTTTAATATAGATTCTAATTTAAAATATTTAAAATTTTAATATTAATATCTTAAATTTAAAATATAATTAATATAATTAAGTTAAATTATTAAATAAATTATATTTTAAAGATTAGATAAAAAAATAAAAAGGATTATTTATGACATCAGATATTTTACTTAAATTTGCAAAAAAAGGAATAAATTTATCTCCAAATGCATATAAAATGATTATAAATTCAGAAGATCCTAAAAATCTTACATCATCATTTATTATTAAACTAAAAAGTAAAGAATTTACAAAAGATGATTTAGTATCTGTAAGTGAAGATATTCTTAATGAATTTATAAATGGAGAAAACAATAGAAAAGATAATTTAAGCATAAAGTCAGAGGATATTTCAAATAATTTAAACACAGAAACAATAAACAAAGAAACTTTAGAAAAAACAGATGATTTAAACAGAATAAACAAAGAAAAAACTAGTACAGACAAAGAAACTAATAATGAGAAAAATAATCTGGAAGAGCCTATAAATCAAGTAAAAAATAAATCCAGAATAAATAAATTAGAATATAATAATGAAATAAAAAAAGAATTTGATGCATCTGAAATAAGAGCAAATCCTGGAACTGATGTAGAAACAGAAAAAGTAGCAGATATTAAAATAGAAAACAAGAATCATAATATTTGTAGAAGAAATATGGAAGAAAGTCATGTAAATTATGATTTTAAAATTCTTCAAGATACAAGTAATAAATCATATACTAGTGGTGAAATAAGTAACCTTATAAGTTACTTCCAAAGTAGATTTGAAAAAGAAGAAAAGATATTATCACATAGACCTGAACTTAAAGTCCATGATAAAATCGAAGATATACGTGATGACCAGACAGAACTTGCATTAATTGTAATGGTTAATGATATTAGAATAACTAAAAATGGTCATATTTTAATTGAATTTGAAGATGAAACAGGTCAAATTTCTATTTTATTTAGTAAAGATAATACTGAACTTTTCCAAGAAGCACAAAAAATTGTAAGAGATGAAGTTGTAGGTATTATTGCTACAAAAAATGGATCTCTTGCAATTGCTAACCAGATAATACATCCAGGTGTTCCAAGAATAGCTAGAAAAGAAATGGACTTTGGTATTGTTTTCTTATCTGATGTTCATATAGGAAGTAAAACTTTCTTACCAGATGCATTTGAGAAATTTATTATGTGGTTAAACTGTGAATATGGTAATGAAGAACAAATAAAAATTGCTAAAGATGTTAAATATCTTATAATTGGTGGAGATATTGTAGATGGAATTGGTGTTTATCCAAATCAAGAAAAAGAACTTGAAATTAAAGATATTACCCAGCAATATAATAAAGCAGCAAGTTATCTTGGTCAAATAAGAAGCGATATTAAAATAATTATTACTCCAGGAAACCACGATGCATCTAGAGTAGCAGAACCACAACCTGCAGTACCTGAAAAATATGCTAAAGCATTATATGAATTACATAATGTTGAATTTATTAGTAATCCAGGATATGTATCACTTGATGGAATAAAAGTTTTAATCTACCATGGCCGTAGTTTTGATGATATGGCAATGACAGTTAAAGGATTTTCACATGAGCGAAATGATATCTTAATGGAAGAACTTCTTAAAAAAAGACATCTTGCACCAATATATGGTGAAAGAACACCTCTTGCATCAGAACTTGAAGATTATTTAGTTATTGATGATGTACCAGATGTATTCCATACTGGACATGTTCATATTAATACACATAGAATGTTTAATGGTATACATTTAATAAATTCAGGTACATTCCAGACTCAAACAGAGTTCCAGAAAATTAAAAATATTGTACCTACACCTGCAGAGGTACCAGTTCTTGATAAAGGTGTATATAAACAATTAAAATTCATATAAAATTTAAATAAAATAGTCTATTGAAATCATTTTAATACTTGAAAAATAATTTTAAAAGAAGTTTATTTAAAAGTTTTTAAGAATTTCAACAAGCATAAAATATAATTTTAAAGTAAAAAAATTATTTTAAGATTTTAATATATAAAAATATATACGTCTTTATATTATTTTTATGATTTTATATATAAATTATTAATAAAAATTAGAATTTTATATACAATAAATATAAAAACAATAATAATACTATATTATTTATTAAATAAAATATAAAACTTATATTAAAAATAAATGGGGATTTGAAAAAAATGGAAAAAATAAAAAAAGAAATTGTAAAATATTCTAAGATGTTATTTGAAAGAGGTTTAGTTTCTGGTAAAGCAGGAAATATAAGTACTAAATTTACTAAAGATAATAAGGAATATATTGCTATTACACCTACTTTAAAATCATTAGGAAATTTAAATCCAGAAGAAATTTCAATAGTAGATATTGAAGGTAATCCTATAAATGAAAACAAACCATCTTCTGAAGTTTATATGCACTGTGCTATTTATAAATCACGTGATGATATAAAAAGTATTGTTCATACACATTCTCCTTTTGCAACAGGTTTTGCTCATTCTGATAAAAAAATTAAAAGATATGAAGGTTTTGGATCTATTGAAATTCCATATATTGATGAAATTGAATACATAAAACCAGGTACTAAAAAATTAGCTGAAACTGCAGGTAAAGTTTTTGGTGAAAATAAAAAAAGAGATGTAATATTATTAAAACATCATGGTATTATTGCAACTGGTGAAAATCTATTTGAAGCAGAATCACTTGCTGAATTTATTGAAGACTCTGCTAAAACACAATTTATAAGTGAAATGCTTAAATCAATTTAAAATTTTAATAAATTATTTTATTAATTAATAAAAGTTTTTACTAAAATAAGATAAAATATTTAATAAAATATTTTTTTATTAAAATTTTTTAGAAATTAAATTATTAAAAACATTATATTATTTAAAATAAGATAATTTCAAGTATAAAAAATTTAATTTAAAATTAAGATGATTAGAAACTTTTTTTAAAAAACCGTGAAAATAGATAAGTTTATTATTAATTAAATAAATACCAATAAATTTAATAATAAAATTTAACATAAATAAATATAGTTTTTTTAATTTAAATTTTTTAGATTAATATTTAGGAGTGATAATATGTCAAACCCAACATTTGATGAAGTATCTGAAATTTTAAAATATATTATGGAAAACAATACTGTACCACGAAACATTAGAAGAGCAGCTGAAGAATCCAATGATATTTTAAATAATGAAGAAGAAGATGAAACAGTTAGAGCAAGTTCTGTTATTGTAATATTAGATGATATTAGTAATGATCCAAATATTCCAGTAAATGCTAGAACTTTAATCTGGGAAATCTTAAGTAAATTAGAAGCAATTAAATTTAATTAAATTAAATCTTTTTTTATTTATTTTATTTATTAAAATATATTTTTTAACTTATTTTATAAAATTCAATTATTATATTATCATATAAACATGATAATTGAAATTCAAAATCTTATTAAATAAAGAGATATATTTCAAGTGTAAAAATTTACAGACAAGTATTTCAAGTGTAAATTTTTTATAAAAATATAATCTAAGAAAACTTAATAACTTATTTTAAGTAAAATTAATTCAAAAAATAATTATCTTAGTTTAATTTTAATAAAGATTAATTATTAGAAATAGCTACTGCAACAGTAACTCCATCAATTGCTATTTTTTTATGTATTAGTTTACAATTAGGGCCAGCAGATATCATTGCACATTGTTCACAAACTCCATCTATACCAAATTTATTATATACAAATTCAGATTTAGAACAATCTTCATTATGAAAATTACGTACTTCATCTATATCAATAATTTCAAGTTTTTTGTTTAATTCTGTGCAAGCTTGAATAATACCAGGTTCGTCTTTTTTAATTGAAATTGTAGCAATACTATTAATTCTATTAATAGGTATATTTAAATTATTAATTGCTTCCTCAATTGCAATAAGTATATTATTTTTTGTTTTACCACGTCTTGAACCAATACCAACAACTAATTTTTTTTCAGATAAATTTATTGAATATTCATTATCATCTTTAGAAAATTTAAAGTTAACATTAGATAAATCACTTAATTTTTTATCAGGAAGCTTATTAAATGTACTATTTGAAAAATATTTTGTAAGAAAACTTAAATCTTTATCAGATGAAATTTGAAGTGGAATATTATCAAGAATTGCTTTATTAAATGGTAAAATTTTTTTAACATCATCTATTTTATAAAAATTTCTATAAGCAATAGAATCTATACCATATTTAAAATTAACATCAGTTGATGTTGATATTACAGGATTAGAATTAATTAATTTAGCAATTTTAGAACATAATTGATTTCCACCACCAAGATGGCCAGAAAGTAGACTTACAACATAATTTCCTTTTTCATCAATTCCTAAAACAGCAGGATCTTTATCTTTACTTTGGATAAGTGGTGCAATCATTCTAATTATAATACCAGTTGCCATAATTGCAATTATACCATCATAATTATTAAATGCAAAATCCATATTCTTTTTTACATTTTTATGAAAAATATCGCATTTAATTACTGTTGGATTTTTTAATAATTTTTCTTGAATTTCAAGTGCAAGGGTTTTTGCAGGTTCTGTAATTGATAAAATTGCAATTTTCATAATAACCATCTAAACAAAAATTATAAACATAAAAAAATAAAATTTAAAGAAAATTAAAAATATATTAAATTTTCAATAATATTTATGTTTAATAATATTTATTTTAATATAATTAAATTTTTAGAAAAAAATAGATAATGATATATTAAAATATTTAAAAATTAGTATAAATTTATAGATTATATTTAAATAAAATTATATTTTATTAAATTTTTCAAAATTTCTAGAATATACTTTCTTAAAATTGATTTTCAAGTTTAACTAATTTTAAATTTTTATAAAAAATTGATTTTAACAGATAAAATTAAAAAAACTTAAAAATAAATTTTTAATAATAAAAAGTGTTTTAAATTGATATTTAAATTTATGAAATTTTTAAAAAAAGGATTTAAAGAAATGATTTTAATTCTAAGATATATAATTTATCTAAAAAAATTTATTTTAATAGATAAATTAAAAATAAAAAATATAAGGCTTATAATACAAGAAGTATTATAAATAGAATAATAAATTGAATTAAAATAAATAAGAATATTGTCCATCTAGATAAATTATAAGCCCTTCTTATATCAAATGAATCTATTAATTTTAATGGATCTCCAAGGATATAATTATCTTTTTTAATAAGTTGAATACCAAGTGCTCCTGCACAAGTTGCCATAGTATAACCAGAATTTGGACTTTCACATTTTCTTGCATCTCTTCTTAAGATATATATTGCATTTTTATAATCCATTCCTATGATTCTACTTGCAATAACCATTAGTATACCAGCAATTCTTGCAGGAATAAAATTTAAAATATCATCAAATATTGCTGGGAAAAATCCAATTTTTCTTAATTCTTCTGTTTTATATCCAACCATTGCATCTTCAGTATTTATAATTCTATAAATAAATGCAATCATTATACAAACAAATATTAAATGGAAAGTTAAATTATTTGCAGGAATTCCTCCACTATTAAATAAAAATAAACTTACATTATTTACTAGAAATGAATTATTAAATAAATGATGATAATAATTTATTATAATAATAAGAAAACCGAAAATAAAATAATAAAATAATGGACTTATTACTGAGTCAGTTACATTTTCAGTTAATGATTCAATTGTTGCAGATATAATATAACTTTCTGATAAACCTTGTGTAGGTCTACTTACTAAATATGAAACCTCATTTCTTGCTTGTTCAAATTCATTATTTTCTAGTTTAATACGGATATTTTCAGCACTATTTAATAATAATTTAATAGAAAATGCTGAAGAGAAGAATAAACCTAATATAAATACAAATAATATTATTGGTAAATGTATAAAAATATTATATCCAATTTCACTAATTATAAGAAATATACCTATAACAAATATAGTTAATAATAATCCTGAGAAATAAGTATTTAAATTTATAAATAAATTTTTAAAGAAATTTATTAATTTACCAATTAAAACAACAGCATGTAAATTATTTGGAAGTTCTCCAATTATAATATCAGTAAATAATGCTATTATAAAAACTGCAAATAATAAGAATATACATACTCTGAAATTATTTAATAAAATATTCGGCATCATTATGTTTTATTTTTGTTAAATATCAATATATAAATATTGTTTAAAATTTAAAGAATTTTTTAAAAAATATTATATTAGATTAAATTAAATTAAAATTAATATAATATTTATATTAATAAATAAAAAATATAGAATTAATATAAAACTAAATTATTATTATAATAAATTAAAAAGTAGATAAAATGATAGATAAACAAATAATATTAAATTGGTTAAATGAAGAAGGTTTATTAAAACAAGAAATTCAAGATGAAAGTGCAAATTTTCATTTTATTATAAATTATCCACAAGATCATATGATGGATTTAATTTCACCAAAAGGAAAAGAGGATATGATTCTTATTGGATGTGCAACAGAAATAGCTGAAGAACAAAAAAATTTAATAAAAAAAGCACCTATACAAGTTAATGAAAATTTTATTTGGGCAATTAGATTTAACTTAAATCAATTTTTAGTTGATTTTGAATTAGAACATCCTAATAGTCAACTTGAGAAATTTCTTATAACTGAAGAGATATTTGAAGATGGATTAAGTAAAAATGAACTTATACATACATTTAAAAGAATATATAAAGCTAAACTTCAATGTTTATGGTTACTTGAAAAAACATTTGGACAAAAAACAATAAATGTAGATCAATTATGATATTTTTTTAAAAAATGTTAAATTTCTTTAAATTTTTAGAATATACTTTCTTAAAATTAAGTTTAAAGTTTAACTAAGTTTAAAATTTTATAAAAAATTAATTTTAATAGACTAAAAAGTATAATAATTAAAATTATTCATTGATTTATCTAATTTTTATTATATTATAATTTATTTAATAATATAATTATTTATATTATATTATAATATATTATATTACTAAAAACTAATTTTTAAGCTATTTATTTATATATTATTTTTATAAAATATTATTTATTTTTATATTTTATAGAGAGTGAGAGATATATTTCAACTGTAAGTATTTCAGATATATTTTAGAACTGAAGAGGTATATTTCAACTGTAAAAAATATATAATTTTTTTACCTCACACTTCTTTATTTTAATTTTCAAAAAAATTTTAAAATTTTTAAAAAAAGTTACACTTGAAATGTATCTCTTGAAAAAATTCATTTTTATAATATCTTTATACTTGAAATTCACCTCTCACACTCTATAAGTTTTTTCATAGAAAAGTTTATAAAAATATAATTTAATATAATAATACACTTGAACTTATACTACTATCTTATCTTATATTTTACACTTGAAATATATGTCTAATTATATGTATAATTCAAATTTTTTTAATATTATAATATTTTTTTAATTTTATAATTTCATTTTTAATTTTTAAACTAATATATATTCTATATATTAATTTAAATATTTTTTAAGGCATTTTTTAAAAAAATTATAGGTGGTTTTTATATGGGAAATATTTTTGATGATTTAAAGCCAGATGACTCTGTTTTTAAAAATAAAGAATCATTAGATCATCGTTTTTTACCTGATAATTTACCTCACAGAGATGAGCAAATTAAATTAATTGCTAAACATTGGATTGAAGCATTAGATAATGTAACTCCATCTGATTTAACAATATATGGTAAAACAGGTACAGGTAAAACAGCAGCAGCAAAATTTGCTCAAGAACAATTAATTGAAGCTGCTAATAATAAAGGTGTTTATATTCAAGTAGAATATGTTAGATGTACAGATTATACTACTGAATATCAGGTTATTGCTCATTTATGTAGATGTTTAGGTAGAGATGTTCCTTATCGTGGCTGGACTAAAGGAGAAATTATTAATACATTTCGTAATATTATAAAGCAACCAGTTGGTGGCCAACATTTAATTCTTATTATTATTTTAGATGAAATTGATATTCTTCTTGAGAAAGATGGGGATGGTTTATTATATACTTTAACAAGAACTGATAATGTAAGTATTTTATCAATTAGTAATTATCTTGACTTTAAAAAATTTATTAAACCAAGAGCAATGAGTAGTTTAAGAGATAAAGAAGTTGTATTTCCACCATATCGTGCAGATCAATTAGCTGATATTTTAAGAGAAAGGTCAAAATTATCTTTTAAAGATGATGTACTTAAAGAAGATGTAATACCTTTATGTTCTGCAATGGCTGCAAAAGAAGAAGGTGATGCAAGATACGCTCTTGATTTACTTAGAACAGCTGGTGAAATTGCAGATGAGAATGAATCTAATGAAGTTATTGGTGATTATGTAATTGCTGCTAAAAATAGAATTGAACATAATAAGGTTACTGATGTTATTTTAACATTACCTACACAACAACAAAGAGTTCTTGAAGCTATTTTAAAATTAACACAAGAAAAAGAAGAAATTTCATCTGGAAAATTATATGAAACATATAAAGAGATTTCAAAAGGAGATTCAGTAACTTATAGAAGAATATTTGATTTTATTGGTGAACTTGAAATGTTGGGTATTATTTCAACAAATACTATTTCTCGTGGTAGAGGAAAAGGTAGAACTAATATTATAACACTTCAATGTGATGCAAATTTACTTGAAAAAACATTGTATTCAATTTAAATTCTCTATAATTAAATATTTTTTATTATTTACCTGTTGAAATCTTTTTTTATAAAAATTTACTTAATTAATACTTGAAAAAGAATTTTAAGAGAAAGTTTATTTAAAAGTTTGAGGATTTCAACATTTTTTTTAAATATTTTATCATATTTAATTTATTTTTTTTAAAATTACTTATTAAATTAATAAAATTATATATTAATTAAATATTTCCTTTTAATATTCTACTGTCTTTGTTAAATACAATAGCTTTAGAAATAAGATAAATTTTTTTATTTAAAATATGTTTAACATAATTATAAAAACTTCTAGAGTTAATTGAATTTAATTCAGAATTTATTTTAATAGAATTGTCATATACTTCTCTTTTCATGTAAATACAGAAAAATTGTGCAAAATTTAATTCTAAATATTCTCCATCATAGAATAAGGGCATATTAATATTATTTTTAAAGTGATTTGATACAATTATATCACAATTTCTTCTTATATCTAAATAAGGAACATGAACTCTATATTGTTTATTTCCTTTTAATGCTATTTTTCTTGTTACTAAAATCCCAGAATCTTCAAGTTTATTTGAATATTCTTCTAATGATTCAATAACTCCCTTAGTAAGTATAGCATCATTTTTAAGAAATATAATATCTTTATTATTTTTAAATGAATCAATTACTTTATTTATTCCAGATAAATCATCATATTTTATATCTTTATTAAAAAATTTAATTAAATTTTTATTTTCTAATAAGTTTAAGTATTCTATAATTTCATCATTATTTCCACTATATAATACTGCAATATGAAGTTTTTCAAAATTATTATAATTTAATACTGGTTCAAGACAATCTTCTATATTTCTTATTTCATTACCTACAAAAATAACAATATTTACATCATCACTTATTTTACTAATATCTTCTTTAAAATTATCTGTATAATCTATTTTTAAATGTTTATTATCAGTATTTATAATATACTTTTCATGAGGTTTGTAAAGCTTATTTAAATCATATTCAATATTGTCACTTATTCTATTATGTGAATTTTTCAAGTAATAATTTGAAAGAATAACTGGAATGGAGTATATTTTAAAATTGTTATCAATTATTTTTAATATATAATCATAGTCATTTAATCTTTTTAATTCTTCTCTAAATCCACCGATTTTTTTATAGATTTCTTTTTTGTGTGTAAAGCAGTTTAAATCAATGTAATTATGATTATATAAAAGTGATTTGTTAAATGATCCATATCTTACTCTTTTAATTGGAGAAAAATAATTGTCTGCAATGTACTGTCCAGAATATAATGCTTTTGCATCTGGTAATTCAAGATATGCTCCTACCATAGTTTTTAGATATTCTTTTTTCCAAGTATTATCTGAGTCAAGGTAAAATATATAATTTCCTTTAGCTATTTTTAATCCATCATTACGTGATTTACAAACACCTTTATTTTCTTCATGTTCTATAAATTTAATCCTATTGTCCTTACTAATTATAGATTCTACTAATTCAACTGTACCATCTGTGCTTCCATCATCTATAATAATCAATTCAAAATTTTTATAGCTTTGTTTTAAAACAGAGTCAATTGCATGTTTAACAATACCAATTCTATTATATACTGGCATTATAACTGAAACTAGTGGTTCGTCAATATTATTTAAATTGGATCTTAAATGACTGGCTATAGTATCCATAAATGAAAAACAATCTTTATCAATTTTTGTAAAAGGACTTTCTATTATTGGATTATAATAAGATCTTGCTAACATTCCATCAAAATCATGATATAGAGAATTTCTATTTAATTTCCATTTTATTTCATTGTTTTTTTGTTTTAATTCTTCTGTTATTTTTTTATATTTTTCATTTTTATTATTTAATTCACTTATTAAATTTTTATATTCATTACATTCTTCGTTTTTTTGTTTTAATTCTTCTGTTATTTTTTTATATTTTTCATTTTCTTTATTTATTTTTTGTTTTAATTCTTCTGATAATTTTTTATAATAATTGAATTGATTACTTTGGGATAATATTTTATTAGTAATTTTTTCTTTCATAGAAATTCACCAAAAATTAACATCCAATTTGGTATAAGGTAAATCCATATTTACTTAATTTTTTATTATAGATATTTCTTCCATCAAATATTATTTTTTTATTTAATCTATTGTAAATTTCATTAAAATCAGGATTTCTAAATTCTTTCCATTCTGTTATTAAAATTAAAGAGTCTGAATCATTTAAAACATCATATTTATTATTAAAAAATTCTATAGAATCAAGATATTTACTACCAATTGCATTTTTAAATTCTTCTGTTGCTTTAGGATCATATACTTTAATTTTTCCACCTTTATCAATGATTTCACGTGCTACAACAATAGATGTTGCTTCTCTTACATCATCAGTTCCAGGTTTAAATGCAAGACCCCATATACTAAACTTAAGTCCAGATAAATCATTACCAAAATGTTTAGTAATTTTATTTATTAATACTCTTTTTTGAGATTTGTTAACTTCTTCAACATCAGATAAAATTCTTGGATGATAACCATTAGATTCTGCAGTATTAATTAAAGCTTGAACATCTTTTGGGAAACAACTTCCACCATATCCACAACCAGCATAAATAAAATCATAACCAATACGTTTGTCACTACCAATACCTAAACGAATGTTTTTTACATCAGCACCAACAACTTCACAAATATTAGCAATTTCATTCATAAATGAAATTTTAGTTGCAAGCATTGCATTTGCAACATATTTAGTCATTTCTGAACTTTTGATATCCATTAAAATAAAACGATCATGATTAAATACAAATGAAGAATATAATTCTTTTAATTTTTCAAATACTTCTGGTTTTTCTGCACCTAAAACTACTCTATCTGGATGTAGACAATCTTCAACTGCAGTACCTTCTTTTAGAAATTCAGGATTAGATGCAATATCAATTTTAATATCTTTTTTATTTTCTTTTAATCTATTTTCAATAAGTTCTTTAACTTTAAATCCTGTTCCTACAGGTACAGTTGATTTAATAACAACTAACGAATCATGTATAATATTATCTGCAATATTTTCTGCAGCTTGGAATATATAGTCTAAATTAGCACTACCATCTTTAGACATAGGAGTACCAACAGCAATAAATATTATATTTGTATTGTTTAATGCTTTTTTTAGGTTTGTTGTAAATATTAAATCTCCTTTTTCTTGATTATCTTTTACAATAGTACTTAAGTGAGGTTCGTAAATTGGTAATATATTATTTTTAAGTCTTTTTATTTTTTCTTTAACAACATCTACGCAGTATACTTTATTTCCCATATTAGAAAAACAAGCACCAGTAACAAGACCAACATAACCAGTACCAATTACAGTTATATTCATTTATTATTCTCCATTTTATTTATTATTCTCTATAACTTATTGTTTAATTATATATACATAATTTATTTAATATTTCCATAAAAATATTGGGAATACATTTTAATTTTAAAGTATTTATTTTATATATATATAATTAAATTGTATAAATTAATGTATTAAAAATCAATATTTAAATATTATTTGATAATAATTAAAATATATATGATAAATTTATATTAAATTTCTGCTATTTATTTAATATTTTTTTAATGTCTATAAAAAAATATTGTTTTAACACAATAAAATTGATGTAAATTTTTTTATTTTAAAAAAAATTTGAGAATTAGTTATATATAATTAAAATATAGGTTGGATATAATGGTTAAAGTTTCGGTGATAGTACCTATTTATAATACTGAAATTTACTTAAAGGAATGTTTAAATAGTGTTATTAATCAAACTTTAAAAGATATTGAAATAATTTGTATTAATGATGGATCTACAGATAATTCTCTAAAAATTTTAGAGTACTTTGCTAAGATAGATAAAAGAGTAACTATCTTTTCTCAGAAAAATAAAGGTCAAGGTTCTGCTAGAAATTTAGGTTTAAAGCATGCAAAAGGAGAATATATTTGTTTTATTGATTCTGATGATGTTTTAAAACCTAATGAATTAGAAGATACATATAATATTTCTAGTAAAAAATCATTAGATTTTTTAATTTTTAAATTATTTACATATAATGAAGAAACTGGAGAAGAATATAGTGAAAAAGGCTATGAAATGCAAGATATTAAATCTTTTAAAAATAAAGTTTTTAATTATAATGATTTGGGAAGTTTAATTTTTAGAATTCCTGTTTCTCCAGTAAACAAATTATATAATGGTGATTTCTTAAGAAATTTAGATATTAAATTTCCTGAAAATCTTATTTTTGAAGATAATGTCTTTTTTGGGGATGTAATATTTAATGCTAAACGAATATCTTTATATGATGAGTATCTTTATATAAGAAGAAGACATTCTAATTCTTCTACAGGAAATGTATCTAATAAACATTTGATTGACACTATAAAAATTAATAATTTAGTAATTCAAAAATTCATAGATTATAATCATTTTGAAGAGTATAAAAATATTTTATTTAATAGAAAAATTAATTCAATATATTTTAGATTTTCATTGATAGTAAAAAAATATAAATCTTTATTTTTTAATGAAATGAAGAAAGATTTTACTTCTATGCTTGATAATAATATATATGATAGTTTTTTAAACGATTTAAATTATAAAAATAAAAATATATTTATAAATGTTATAAAATCTTCTAATTGTGAAGAATTCATGTTAAATATGAAAATATTTGAGTTAAATCAGTTAAAAAATGAAAATAAAAAATTAATTAAAGATAAGAATAATTTAGAAAAATCATATAATGAACTTTTAAACTCTTCTAGTTGGAGGATTACTAAACCATTAAGAAGTTTTAAAAGATTTTTAAAAAATTTAATTCATAATTTGTAAATTCTTTAGAAAAATATTAAATTTTAATTTAAAGAATTGATTTAAATTTTTAAATAAAATAAGTTTTAAATATACTTTAATATATTATTAAAAAAATACTTTTTTATATTTTAAAAAATAAATATTATAATAATATTATTTTATTTATTATGGAGGTATCTTATGACTGGTACAGTTAGAGTATGGCGTCATATTCAACAAAGATATAATTTAATTGGTTCAAAATGTACTAATTGTGGTAGAGTTTTCTTCCCACCTAGAGTCATTTGTCCTGATTGCAGAAGAAAAGGTAATATAGAAGATATTAAATTCAGTGGAAAAGGAAAAATATATACTTATTCTATAGTAAGATCACCATCTTCTGATTTTAAAATAGAAGCACCTTATGCAGTAGCTATTATTGAATTAGAAGAAGGAGCAAAATTAACTGCACAAATTGTTGATACTGATATTGATAATATAAACATTGGAGATCCTGTTGAAATGGTCTTTAGGAAAATTAGTGAAGACGGTGCTGATGGGGTTATTTCCTATGGTTATAAATTTAAAGTAGTTAAATAGATATTTAGCTACTACTATTTTTTTATTTTAAAATTTTAAGAAATTATACTTATTTTAGATTATATTTTAAATTATTTTTAATATAAAAATCATAGATTTTTAAGTTTTTAACTTCATTAAATTAAATATTTTATTTTATTACTTACGATTTTTAAGAAAATATTATTTTGATATTGGAATCTAGTTTTTTAATAATTTAAAAGTATTTAATAATTGAAAATTGAATTTAAAGAAGTTTAGGCTCTGTTTAAATCAATTTTTTTATAAAAATTTAAACTTAGTTAATACTTGAAAAACAACTTTAGGAAAAGTTTATTTTAAAAGTTTTGAGGATTTCAACAAAGTGAAATTTATTATAAAAATTAGAATGATTTTAAAAAGTTTATTTTATAAAGATTTATTAAATTTAAAAACATATCTTTTTTTATGGATAAAGAAATTTCTAATTATGGTGAAAAAGCTTTAATTAAAAGAATCATTGAAAAATCTTCTGCTATCAATGAAAGTACTGATTTTATAAATAATATTGGGGATGACTGTTCAGTTAGAAAATTTAATGGAAGTTATTTAATTAGTACAAGTGATATGCTTATTCAATCTTCACATTTTCCAGATTCAATGACTTATTTTGACATGGGTTTTAAAGCTGTAACTGTAAATATTAGTGATTTAGCATCAATGGGTGCAGAACCTATTGGTTTTCTTCTTAATATAGCTATTCCAAAAGATTTAAATATTGATGATTTTGATTCTATTATTGATGGAGTACTAGCTGCATGTAAATATTATAAAGTACCTCTTATAGGTGGAGATACAAATCATTATGATGAGATTATAATGAGTGGAACTGCTTTTGGAACTAGTTTTAAAGAACCTATGGTGAAGTATGGATTTAAAACTGGGGATTTAGTTTGTTTAACTGGTAAAATTGGCCTTGCATCTCTTGGATTTGATTTATTATTAGGAAATTATAATATTAATAAAAAAATAGATAAAGTTAATTCATTAAATATTACAGAAATTGATAAAGCTATGGATATTTCTGAATTAGCTATTTTTAAAGCATTAAAACCAGAAGCAAGAATAAATGAAGGTAAAATACTTCTTAATAATGGTATAAAAGTTGCAACAGATATTACTGATGGCCTTGCAAGTGAATTTGAGTCTATTTTAAGTTCTGATAAAATTTATTCTAAATACTTAGATATTAATAATTATAATAAAGGAATTAAAATATATGAAAATATGCTTCCAGTAAATAAGGATTATATTGATTGTATAAATAACTTAGGTCTAAATTTATATGACTTACTATTTCATGTAGGTGAGGATTTTGAGATTTTATTTACAGTTGATAAATCACAAGTATCTAATTTGAAAGATAAATTAAACTTTTATATTATAGGTGAAATAACAGATAATAATACAGTTGAAATGGTCCTCAAAAATGGGGATGTTAAAACTATTTCAAGTAAAGGTTATGATCATTTTAGTAGTAATTAATCGTGATTTTAAATAATTATGTATTTTTAGAACTTATTATCTTAATAAGATATAAATTTTATTTATTAGGTGTTTTTATGAGGGTAGAATCAATATTATATAATAAATTAGATAATAATAATAATGTTCAATGTAATATATGTAATCATAGATGTATTATACCTAAAAATCATAAAGGATTATGTAATTTACGTGAAAATATTAATAGTGTATTATATTTTAATAATTATGGAATTTTATCATCATTAAATATTGATCCTATTGAGAAAAAGCCTCTTTATCATTTTTTACCATCAAGTTTAGCATACTCTATTGGTGGCTTTTCATGTAATATGTCTTGTTTAGCATGTCAAAACTATATGATTTCACAAGAATCATATAATAAAAGTATAGCTATTGAAATATCACCAGAAGACATTGTTAAAAATGCAATTAATCATAATTGTAAGTCAATTGCTTATACTTATAATGAACCTACTGTGAGTTTAGAGTATGTTCATGATATTGCTTCTATTGCTCATGAAAATAATATTAAAAATGTTTTTATAAGTAATGGTTATATGAGTCCTGAGGCACTTGATTATATACTACCTTATATAGATGCTTTTAATATTGATTTAAAATTCATTGAAAACACATTATATAAAAAGATATGTAATGCTAATATTGATGGAGTTCTTGAAAATCTTAAAACTATTAATAAAAGTAATTCACATCTTGAAATAACAAACTTACTTATAGATAATTTAAATGATTCTAAAGAGGATATAGAAAAATTAGTTAATTTCATTGTTAATCAATTATCAACTGATATTCCACTACATTTTTCAAGATCTTTTCCATACTTTAAAATGATGGATATAAATCCTACAAAAGAATTTAGAATGATGAGAGGATATGATATTGCTAAAAATATGGGATTAAAATATGTTTATCTTGGAAATATTTCATCAAATCAAAATACTTATTGTCCAGAATGTGGTGAAATTTTAATAAAGAGAAATGGATATTTTACTTCAGATTTAGGTAAAATTATTAATGGAAAATGTTCTAATTGTAATTGTAGTCTTAATTTTATACTAGAATAAGTATCATTTAATTTAATTTTTCGAAATATGATTATTTAAGCTTAATTTTTAATATAAATTTCAAAATTAGTTTAAATTTTATTTTAATTGGTTTTGTTTAATTCCTCAAAATTTTTAAAAATAAACTTTCTTATATTGATTTTCAAGTATTAACTAAGTTTAAATTTTTATAAATAATAGTTTTCAACAGATACTTTAATTTTTTAATTCTTTAAATTCTTTAAAACCGGTTAAGTTTGCTATTTTTTTAAAAAACTTTTTAAATTTAAACTATTTATATTATTTAAAAAATAGATTTTAAATAGAGTCCTTTTTTTAAATAAAATCTTTAATAGATTCAATTTTTAATATATTGGTTTATTATAAGTTGATATTATAATTTAAATTATTTTTAATATTTTTATTATTCTATATAATTTTTATATCTTTTTTAAGTATTTTGTATATATTTAATAGAAAGTTATTTAAATAATGTAGTTTATATAAGGAATTGCTATATCTTAAAAACTATAGGAGAAGATTAATGATGTATAAAAAAATTATTGTACCAACTGATGGTTCTAAAAATTCAGAAAGAGAAATTGAAAAAGCAATTAATTTATTAGAACCAAATGGTGAATTAGTAATTGTGAGTGTTGCAGTAAAAGTAAAAGCTCATAGTTTACAAAGACAAGTCGATTTAAATGGTATCAATAAATCATTAAAAGAAGAAGCTACTGAAAAAGCAAATGCTTTTGCTAGTAAAATTGATTCATCAGTTAATGTTTCAGTTAAAGTTTCTAGTGGAAATCCTGCTGATGAAATAGTTAAAATTGCAGATAAAGTTGATGCAGATTTAATTGTTATTGCAAGTGCAGGTGAAACAGGAATACAAAAATTCTTAATTGGTAGTGTTGCTACTAAAGTATTAAAAACTTCTAATGTTGATGTTTTATTAGTAGAAAATTAAATTTAGTGTAGTAATTTTACTACACTATTTATAAAATTAGCTTTTTAAATATTGATTTTATTATTTTATAAAAACTTTTTAGATTGTATTATAGAATTAGAACTCTTTTTTTTAGAATTATATACTGAATATTTATAATAATTTTTAGTAAAAAAGACTTTTTTTATAAAAAAAGTAGTTTTACTTATTAGTAAAACTTACTCTTTCAAATTTTTCAAGATGATTAATATCTTTAGTTGCATCTACTCCTATTTTTGTAGTAGTACCATCAGGTAATGCTTTAGGATCAAGTGAAGAACCTCTTGCATTTGTAACAATCATTAAATCTTCATCTCCTTTAACACGTGTAGCTATTGCATATTCAACATCTTCAGGATTAAATAAATCAATATCTTCATCTACAACTACACAATGTTTTAATGATGGATGAGCAGATAAAGCTGCCATTAATACATTTTTACCATCACCTTGTGTTTGTTTTTTAATTTGTACTACTGCATGTAACCAACAACAACCACCTTCAGTTAATACAACATTTTTCACTGTAGGAACTGTGTTCTTAACATGTCTATATATTCTTTGTTCTTGTGGAAGACCTTGTAAGAGTTTATGTTCAAATCCAGCAGGGATAATTCCATGATAATATGCTTTTTTCTTAAGATGCATTTTACTTAATTTGATAATTGGTTCTTCTCTAATAACATCATAAGTATCAGTTAAATCAACAAATGGTCCTTCTTTAGAACGTTTGCCATGTAATATTTTTCCTTCTAATATAATATCTGCTTCAGGAACTTTTAAATCAGATTCTTCACAATTTAATAATTTTAACTCACCGTCTTTAAAAGCATTAGCAACTTCCATTTCATCAGCATCAATAGGAATTGAACAAGTACTAGCAAGTAATATTGCAGGATCCATTCCAATACATATAGTAATATCTAAATCTCTTCCTAATTCTTCAGCTTTTTGGAAGTATGTATAGAGATTTCTTGGTACTAATCTTACACCTAAAGTATCACTATTCTTTACAAGCATTCTATGAATTGATGCATTTTGAACTCCTGTTTCTGGGTCTCTTGCAAAAATAACACCTGCTGTAATATATTTACCACCATCTTTTTTATAGTGTTTTAAAATAGGAATTTTATTTAAATTAGCTTTGTAAGTTATATAATTATCTAAATTTCCATAATTTTCAACTTTTATAGGGTTACTAGTTGCTTCTATGATTTTATATAATATTTCATCTTTTTTACAGTTTATTGAACGAGCAATCTTTTCTCTTGTATTACATAATCCAGAAATAACTGGTATATGGGAACCTTTAACATTTGTAAATAAAACAGTATCTTTTGGATATTTTTGTAGTATATTACAAATTTCATACTCAGTACTTACTTCATCATCAATCTCTATTAATTCTCTATAACTATTTAATTTCATATAAATCACTTTTAGTGGTTTTTTTATAGATATGAATTTAAGTTAAATTATAAATTCTTTTATGATTATAATTTAAGTTTTTTAATCTTTTATTCTGATGTTAAAATTTATTTATTAAAATTTAAAGTCTTTTAAACTTGGAAATTAAATTTAAGAAAGTTTTTAAAAATTAAAGGTTTTCATTAAATTTTTTTATAAATTAAATTATCCTATAATTTAGTATATTTTTAATTTATAAAATGATTTATTAATTATAAATTTGCAGTTTTATATTTAATTCTTTTTAAACTTTCTTCAATATCTTTATTACTAATTGCTAATATTTCACCGGCTAATATTGCACAATTACGGCCATTATTAATACCAACACTTCCTACAGGTACTCCCGGTGGCATACTAACCATTGAAAGAAGTGAATCTTTTCCACTTAATTCTTTATCACATGGAACACCAATAACTGGTTTTTCACTTAATCCAACAATTGAACCACTTATTTGTGAAGATAATCCATTAATTGCAATAAATAATTTTACATTCTGCATTTTATAGATATATTCTTGAAATCTTTTTGGATGTCTAATTGGACTTACAACTTTTAAATCATAACTTATTTTCATTCTATCAAGTAATGTGGATAGTTTTTTAGCTATTGTAATATCAGAATGACTTCCTGGAATCACTGCAATATCTGGACATTCTTCTTCTGATAGGACTTCTACATCAGGAGTTCTATGATGGTATTCAATTTCTTCTAAATCATCTGGAATGAAATCTTTTACAAGATATTCATGATCTAAATCTTTTATAGTATCTTCTTGACTAGTATATACTTTATTTTTATAGGATAATCTAACATAGTGTACATTTTCTCTTACTTTTTCATCATATGTTCCTATAATTTGTGCTGCAAGTATTGCAGCATTATCTCCTCTATCTATTCCTACAGTTGCAACAGGTGCTGGAAATGGCATTTGTATTGTAGAGTATAATGCATCTAATCCATCTAATTTTGCCTCAACAGGTACTCCAATAACTGGTCTATATGTAAATGCTGCAATTACTCCTGGAAGATGTGCAGACATTCCAGCAATTCCTATAAATACTTCAATCCCATTTTTAGTACCTTCTAAGACATCATGTTTTACTTTATCATAAGTTCTGTGGGCAGAGGATATTTTTAAACTGTATGAAATTTTCAATTCATCTAATTTATTCATACATTTTTCAGCTATTTTAATATCAGATCCACTACCTAATATTATCATTACTTTTGGACTGTTCATTTTTTCACCTTAAAATTAATAATGATTAAATAATTATTATTATTATATTATAAACATTTATTTTTAAGACTTTTAACTATTTTCTTTTATTAATAAAAATTATTTTAAAAAAAAGCTTTGAAATCATTAAACTAGAATAAATTAATTTTAGAAAATTAGATTTTTATAAAAAATAGACTTATTGAAATTTTTATAATTTTTAGACTTTGTTGAAATCCTCGTGATTTTTAGAATAAACTTTCTTAAATTGATTTTCAAGTATTAACTAAGTTTAAATTCTTATAAAAAATTGATTTTAATAGACCCAATTTTTTTTAAAAAAAATTTTTTAAATCTAAATTTCAACTTAAATATTATTTATTAATTTTATTGAATTCTTTCTATTTTTTAGAATAAACTTTCTTAAATTTAATTTTTAAGTATTAAACTAAGATTTTAAGAGATTCATTATTATAAAAAATACTAGTTTAATAAAATTTAAAAAAATTTAGATTTAGATATAAATTTTTTTATTTTAATAAAATACTCCTACTGTTAAAATTTCTAAAAATCCAAGTAGGATTATAGCTACGAGTACAGTCAAATCTTTAAGTTTATCTTTATTTATTAATGGTTTAAGTCTGGTTTTAGTAGTTTTATTATTTATATTAAGTATAAATGGTATTAGAGTAAGAAGGGGTATAAAGTATCTTCCTTGAACACCAGTAACCTTTAATTGACCTACTCTTGACCAAGTTAAATATTGTACTATAAAGAATGCAAAGTATATTATAAGAAATATTATTATTCCACTAATTCTTCTTTTATTACTTAATTTATAATCTTCTGGTGATATTAAAGAGATTATTAAGTAATATACACTAAATATCATAGCCATTAATGTTGATGAATACAATTGTGTTCCTTGCCAATCAGCAAATCTAAAAATATCTCTTATCACATACCATGTTTGACTTAAAATATTTTTAAATATAATAAGAATATGGTTTATGTTTCCAAGTAAAAATTTTAATTGTAATTTAGCATCTACTGGGAGTGATTTTGCTCTTGGTCCTCTAAATGAATGCATGGATTGAGGCATAGCATAAAATATATTCCATAATCCCCCTATTATAAATACTACTAGTATAAGTATTAATCCAAGATTATATGTATTTTTATTTTTGAAATTATCTTTTGGAACAAGTAATATTAGGAATATGAGTAATAATAATGGTGGTTTTAAAAATCCTACACTTATACATAACACCATAAATATTAAAGAGTTTTTAATACTTAATGAGTTTTCATCTGCTTTATACATAAAGAAGAAATAGGCCATTAATAGTAGTGAAAAACAATTAACAAATGAATCTGAACTTACAGTGGTTCCTTGATAAACAGCAAAAGGTAAACATGCAATCAGTAACATTGGAGTTTTTAGTATCGGTGTTTTTTTAATTGCATATGATGATACTGTAGCATACATTAATAGGTTGAATATTCCTCCTAACCATAATATCCAAATAGAGTTAAGATTTAATTCTTTTGCAAGCCATATTCCAAATCCTTGAGCTAGGTATGCATAGAATGGATTATGGGCAAATGCAGATTTTTGTAGTATAATGGATTTATCTATTTTTTCATCATCCCAGTTAGTTGAAAACACTGTATTAAATCTACTTGTTCCTGTAAGATGACTACAAAAATGTTCAACCTTATATCCTGTATGATTATTTATACTGGTATACTGTGGATTGATGACTCCAAGTGAAGTTAATTCTGCTCTATTTAAATGTTCACTTTCATCACAACCAATAAGAAGTGGTGATAGTAATAAAGTAATTATACCAAATAATATTATTATTACAAATGCCACTTTGTAGATTTTATTTTTATTTAAGCTATTGTAGGTTAAACAAAACACACCTACAATTGTAAGTATAATAAATATTCCAATTTCTCTATTAACCGTTCCAAAGTTTCCATAGAAATAGCATTGATAAAATGTAAAAAAGATTAAGCATATTATATAGATTAGAATGTAATTTCTATTTTTATTAAAAATATTTCTAGGCTTATTCATATTAATCCATATTTTTACTTAATTTTAAAAATTAGATTAAATTAAGATTTAACTTAATTTAATTTGTGGTATACTAATTTTTGAATTTAATTATTAATAATATAGCACTACTGTTAATATTTGTAAACAAGATAGTAAACCAATTATTATAACATAAGATAATAAATTAATCTTATTTAATCTTGTAAGAGTAAGTTTTTTCCTTATTCTTTCTCCATATTTTGTGTTTTCACTATTGATATTTAATATAAATGGCAATAATATTAATAATGGTATAAAATACCTTCCTTGAACTCCCTGTATTCTAAGGGATCCAACTGGAGTCCATATTAAGTATTGTACTAAGAACAATGCAATATAAGGAACTAAAAAGATTATAGCGGCTATTGTTCTTTGTTTTTTACTTATCTTATATTTTATTGGATATAAGAAACTAGTAAGTCCATAGTATATTGCAAACACTACCGCCATTATTGTTGATGAATATGCAGCATATTTTCCTTGCCAATCTGCAAACCTAAACATATCTGCTATTACAAACCATGTTTTAGATATTATATCCCACATTATAAGTGTAAAGCTTTCAATACTTGAAAACATAAATTTTAATTGATATCCGGTATTAATATCCATACTTATTGCTCTTGGTCCTCTATGTGAGTTTTTCATACCTGGCGTAGAGTAGCTTACATTCCATATTGCACCAATTGCAAATACTAGTAATACTCCAATCAAACCTATTTTATAATCACTCAATGAATTAAAGTTCTTTTTAGGTATTATAGCAACAAGGCTTGCTAAGAATAATAACGGTGGTTTAATTAAACCTACAGATAAACATAATATGAAAAATATTAATAAATTAGTTTTATTCACGCTTCTTTCTTCGGCCTTATACATTGTGAAGAAATAGGCCATTAATAGTAGCGAAAAACACAATACGAAGGAATCGGAACTTACTGTTGTTGCTTCATAAACTGCAAATGGTAAGCAAGCAACTGCAAGCATTGGCATCTTAAGTATCGGTGTTTTTTTAATTGCATATGATGATACTGTAGCATACATTAATAGGTTAAATAGTCCTCCTAACCATAGTACCCAAATCGAATTAAGGTTTAATTCTTTTGCAAGCCATATTCCTAATCCTTGAGGTAAGTAGGCATAAAACGGATTTTGGGCAAAGGCAGCTTCTACTAAAACATGTTTTTCATTGATTTTTTGATCATCAATTGCAGTTGAATATATAGTTTTAAACCTGTTTTTTCCATCAAGATCTACACAAACCTGTTCTACATAATACCCTTTGTGTTTTCCTATATGCTGATAATGAGGAACAAGAATACCTTCTGAAGTTAAATCTGATCTTGCAAGGTGTTCATCTTCATCACAACCAATGAGGATAGGTGATAAAAGAAGAGTTATAATTCCAAATATTATAATAGTTATAAAAGCTATTCTATGTATTTTTTTCTTATTTCCATTATGATATAGGATACATAGAATTCCTACAATGGTTAAAATTATTAAACTAATGGTTTCACGTGGAATTGAAGCATGGTTTTTGTAAATAAACAATTGAAAAATAGAGAATGATAGAATCATTACAATGTAAAGAAGAAAATACCATTTACATTCTACTAAAATATACTTCAGTGTCTCTGGGTTTAACCAGTTTGGCTTGTTTATTTCCATTTAATTCACATCATCAATTTATAGTCTATAATTTAAAATTATATTTAGGAACACCTAAAAATCATATAATATCTTCTTATATAATATATTAAAAGTTTATATGTTCTTATTATTATTTATAATTTATTTTAATCAAGGATTTTAAAATTTTTTTATTATCTTGAAATTATATTTTATTTAAAAATTTAATTTTTGGATTTATTGTATTTTTCAAAATTTTTAGAATAAATTTTCTTCAAATTGATTTTCAAGTATTAATTAAGTTTAAATTTTTATAAAAAATAATATTTTTACAGACTTTAATTTTTTAAATCTATTTACTTTTAAATTAAAATTTCAAAGAACATTTATTTTAATATTTTTTAGAATTTAAATTAATTAATTTTTAACTATTATATCCAATTTTTATACTAATATAAAACTTTTTATTAAATAAAGAATAAAAATTAGTATAATATAAAAAAAGGTGTTAGTGATTTTATATGAGGACAGTTATTTTAATTCCTTGTTATAATGAGGCATTAACAATTAAAAAAGTTATCAATGACTTTCAAAGAGTAATGCCACATGCAGATATATATGTTTATGATAACAATTCTAGTGATAATACTGATGAAATCGCTATGAAAGAAGGGGCTATTGTAAGATATGAATATAGACAAGGTAAAGGTAATGTTGTAAGGTCTATGTTTAGAGATATAGATGCAGATTGTTATATTATGGTTGATGGTGATGATACATATCCTGCTGAAGCAGCAATTGAACTTGAAAAAGCTATTTTAGAACGTAAGGCAGATATGGCTGTTGGTGACAGGTTATCTTCTACCTATTTTACAGAAAATAAACGTCCTTTCCATAATAGTGGAAATGTATTTGTACGTAAATCTATTAATAAATTTTTTGATAGTGATTTACATGATATTATGACGGGTATGAGAGCGTTTGATTATGATTTTGTTAAATCTTATCCTGTTTCTTCAAAAGAATTTGAAATAGAGACAGAAATGACAATTTTTGCATTAAACCATAATTTTAAGATTTATGAAGTTCCTATTGAATATAGGGATAGGGTGGAAGGTAGTGTATCTAAACTTAATACTTTTACTGATGGATTTAAGGTTATTCGTGTAATTTGTTCATTGTTTAGGGATACAAAACCATTATCATTTTTCTCAATAGTAACTTTAATATTGCTTATTATATCATTCGTATATTTCATGCCAGTATTCTTAAATTTCTTAAGTACTGGTACAGTAGCAAAAGTACCAACTTTAATTTCAGTTGGTGTAGTATTTTTAATAGCTGTAATGATATTTTTAGCAGGTGTTATTTTACATGTTCTTAAAAAACAACATGATCAAAACTTTGAACAACATTTAACTTTAATTCGTTTAGCTAAAGATAGTAAAAAAGATTAAAGTTTTATAAGATTTAATAAGTAATTATTATAATTAATTTATATATTTTAATTATTCTTATAAATTTAATATTAATTTAGGTTTTAATTAATTTTAAACTAATTTATTATTTTTATAAAGTAATATTAAATTCAGGTTTTAATTAAATTTAGTATTATAAAGTTAATATTAAATTTAAGGTTTAGTTAATTTTAAACTAAATTAATCTAATTATTTTATTTATTAATTGAAATTTTCAATTAAATTATGTGAGGTAAAAAATTGTTTAATAAATCAAATTCATCTAATTCTTCAAAATATCAGAAAGTTGATATTGTAATTCCTGCATTTAATGAAGAAGAATCAGTTGCTAGTGTAGTTAATGTTATTAAACAATTAGATTATATTAATAATATTATTGTTGTTAATGATGGATCTACTGATAACACCCATAATGAAGCTAAAAATGCAGGTGCAATAGTTATAGATCACATAAACAATAAAGGAAAAGGAGCTGCAATTCAAACAGGTGTAAATGCTAGTACTGCAGATATTATAGCATTTATTGATGCAGATATTAAAAATTTAACTCCTAAAAAAGTTGATATAATCATTAAACCTATTTTAGAAGGAAAAGCAGATATCACTAAGACTAAATTTGCAAGAGAAAGTGGCCGTGTAACTGAACTTACGGCAAAACCTCTTCTTAAATTCTTTTTTCCAGAAGTTAATTATGAACAACCATTAAGTGGCCAATTCGCAGGTAAACGCTCAATTCTAAAGAAACTTAAATTTGAAAGTGATTATGGTGTAGATGTTGGTATTGTTTTAGATGCTGATGTTCGTGGAATTAAAATTCTTGAAGTAGATATTGGGGATATTCAACATGATATGTCACCTCTTAGTGACCTTCATCAAATGGCTAATGAGGTTGTAAGAACAATCATATCAAGGGCAGTTAACTATGGACGTCTTACAATGATTGACTCCTTAGGTAACTATATTCGAATGAGTATACTTGGTTTATCTCTTATTATTTTAGGTCTTTTTTTAGTATTCTTTGTACAACCAGTACCTTTTCAACTAGGTATATTAATTGGTATTATTGGAATAGTTATAGCAGTATTTTACTTAATAAAGTTAGTTGTTAAATCGGTTGTGATGTTTAGAAAATCTCCAGCAAATAAAAATGTTCTGAAATCATTTATTAAGATGCATTTTCCAATTATCATTGTATTTTTCCTTTTAATATTAATGATTTCAACATTTATGTCAGCTACTACAATTGGGGATAATGGTCAAATATCTATTGAAGCAACTTCTAGAAATCTAGTTATATTTGGACAAGGATCTAGTGACCATATTGCAGTAAGAGGACCTTATACTGTAGATAGTGCAATAGAAAATGAATCTAATATAATAAGAATGCCTTTCTCAGCAATGCAAACACTGCAAATGATTTATGGTGATACGATTACATTTGGTGATACATCTTATACTATTAACCAAACAAGACCTGGTGAAGATAATATTTTAAGATTACCATCTTCTGCTCGCGGATACCTTGGTGTTAGATCTGGTAATGTTATATCTAATAGCCGCATATCTAATGTTTTCTATAAATCTTATGTAAAACATACAGTCCGTGCTTCAAATATATCTAATCTAAATTATAATATTACTGAAAATTATAATATTGCATATAGTTCTGGAAATGCAACAGAATTTGATATTTATATAGATAATCAATATATTACCTCTTCATCAGCAATACTTTATGAAAATAGAACATATTATGTTGATGTAAATGGGGAATATCTTGGTAGTTTCTTAAAGAATAATTTATCAGATAATAAATCAATTGAATGGAATTATAGTAATCATAATATAAAATTAGTAAATAAAGGATATACATCTTCAATAAGAGAAGCCTATGATTCAGAAAAAGGTGTATTTTTAAATTTTGATTTATCTAATTTAAATGATTCAAGTAATGATGTAAATGAAACATACTCTGATGATGCTCAACAATAATTTATTTTAAATTATTATTTTTAAAATCAGTAATTTTATTAATTATTTAAAAAATAGTTGTTTAAAACTATTTTTTATAATAAAATAAAATTTTTATTAAGTTTAAATTTAAGAAAGTTTTTAAGAATTAGATGATTTTAACAATTAAATATATTTAATTAGATTATTGTTTTCTTAAAACCTTCTTTAATTAAGATATTTATCTCTAATTTAAAATTTTAAACTTTAAATAAATAAGTTTTTAAAGTGTTATTTATTTAATATATTTTTTTATTTTTCTCAGTGGTTTTGTTATTTTCCAACTATTGAATTTAATAATTCTGTGTTTTGTTTTTCTATTTTTTCTATTTTGTTTTTTAGTGTTGTGTTTTGTTTTTCTATTTTTTCTAGTTTATACTCTTCAAGTGTATTAGAGTTCATTATTATTTCGTAGGTTTCTAATTTTTCATTAGGTATTAACTTATTATTTGTATTTATTTGTTTTAATTCTTCTTTTGCTTTTTTAAAGTATTCTTCTGTATCTGCTTCTAATATATATTGTGATATTTGTACTAATTTAAAACATTCAAATTCATTTTCTAATTCTTTATAGTAATTGTTTTCTTTTAGGAATTTTTCTACAATTTCTATTATTTTGTAGATATCTTCCCTGTTTTTATTTGTATTCATTATAGAGTTTGGGTTTTGTCTGTAGTAATAGAAGTATTTTGGTATGTATGATATTTTTTCTGCTCTTAAAAGAGTTTTTACATGAAATGGAACATCTTCAAATATAAGTCCTGTATCAAAATAGAAATCATTATATTTATCTAGAAATTCTTTTTTATAAAGTTTATTCCAAACAGCAAATGATTTATTGAGGATGTATGGTTTTATTTTTTTGTAGTTAAATGTGTAATTATTAAAGTTAATATTAGGGTTTGTTTTTTCAAGATTAAATCCTGGAGCATTATATCTTATGTTATTTTCATTAAAATGGGCCATTTTATAAACTACTATATCTGAGTCATTTAAGATTGCATTTTGGTATAGTTCTTTTAATGTGTTTTTTGCTATGTAGTCATCTGAGTCTATGAAGTATATGTAGTCTCCTTTGCTGTTTTTTAGTCCTTTGTTTCTTGCTACACTTAATCCTTGATTTTTTTGGTTTATTATTTTTATTCTTTTATCTTTTTTCTTATAAGTTTCTAGTATATCAATGGAATTATCTGTTGATCTATCATTTATGCAAATAAGTTCAATATCTTCTAATGTTTGCTTAAGTATGCTGGCTATGGCTTCTTTTAGATATTTTTCACTATTATAAACAGGTATTATAACTGAAACTTTGACCATTTATCCACCTTTTTCTATTATATTAAAATTGATATTTAATTATATATGGTTGATATTAAGCAGTATTATATTAGTAATTTTATTTAATTATTTTTTAGATTTATTGAAATCTTGTGTTTTATATAATAATTTAAAAATATTTAATACTTAAAAATTAAATTTGATAAGTTTATTCTAAAAATTAGGAGGATTTAACAAAATATTTCTTTAATCTATTATAGTATTTTATTATTTTTTAATTTTAAACTTTAATATTATTTTTTTATTAGTTTTACTGCTTAAGTTTTTATTTTCTTTTTCATTAGTAAACCTAGATTTTATAAAAGTTTAAATAAAAAATATTAATTTTTTAAATAAAATAAGCTTTAAAATCTTTAAAAAAAGTATGGAGAAGATTATTCTCTACTATATATTTTTACAGCTTCATCAGGATTATCATATAATCCACATGCTGCAAGAGCACCTATTTTTCCATGATCTCCTGTAACTGCAATTAAATCTATTCCAAGTTCATTTGCAATTTTTTCTGCAGTTTCAACATCCATCATACCAGTTTTAGTTTTATGTGCATATTCTCTTAGTTTATCTGGTATTCCAATTCCTGTTTTAACTGCAATGGATGTTTTATCAGATAAAGTATCTCTTTTTAATATTTCAATAACTCTGTTAATTAACTTATCTTTATCTTCTTCTTTTACAGCAAAAGTTAAAGCTATTGAAACACAATTTTGTGTTTTATGTGGATTCTTAGGATAAAGTTGACAAATAACATGATCTAAATATTCAAAACCTTCATTTTTAAGTTCTATACCCATGTTATGTGCCATAGTCCATGTTGCACCTTTATCTTTAACATCAGTATCATCTACACCAATTACTACTTTTTCCATTTTAGGTGTAACAACATTAGCTTTACCAAGTTTAGAACCACCACCTTCCTCTAAAAGCTCTATATATTTAACACCATCACCCATACCTCTACACATCGCTGCACCTACACCAGCACCAGCAAGACCAGCATGAGTAACTTTAACTTCATCACCATCTACAGAAACTTCTTCAATTCCTGCAGCATTATAACTTGCTTTTAGTTTAAGTGGTGATTTACCAATTTTACATATAAAATCATGTTTATTTCCATCACGGGAAGCTTTAATAATTAATGGACTACTATGTTCATATTGTTTTACTAACCAGTTAGATCCAGAAATACATGGATGGTACTCAACAATTTCAACTGTATCTCCATCTACCATAGTAATTTCTTTTTCATATGGTGCAATCCAAGGGTCATCATATTTTTCTTTTAAATCTTCAGGTTTTAAAATTTCCATATAATCATCTAAAAAATAAGAGTATTAAAAAAATATTATTAAAATTTTTATCTTTATAAAAATTATATCTTAATTATTTCAATTAATATAATATTTAAAGATAAGTTTTAAAGTTTATAATTAGCTTTCATCTAATTCTTTTAATCTGTCACAAAGTTTAACTGCTGCTTCAACAGCACTTTTACCATAGGTAACACGTCTATTAGCATCAAGTCTAGTCATACCTGGACCACTAATACCTAATGTTACTGGTTTATTGTAATCTAATGATAAATCAACAATTTTACGTGCAGCATGTTGAGCTACAATTTGATCATGATCTGTTGCACCTTCAATAACAGCACCTAATGTTATAACTGCATCAATATCATCTCTTTCAAGTAATTTTTTAATAGGAAGTGCCATATCAAAAACACCTGGAACTACAAAGACTTTTGTAATTTCACAGTCTCTTGATTTAGCTTCTTCTTTAGCTAATCCTAACATCATTTGTGTAATATCATAATTAAACTCAGCAACAACTGCTCCAATATTATATTTTGCCATATTTTATTCTCCAATTTTTATTATTAATTTTTAGATTTAGTATATTTTTAAATATAATCATGCCATCATAACTACAAATGCAGCTATTCCACTTACAGCCATAATTAATATAATAAATAATGCTGCCCACTGTATACGAGTCATATTTTATATACCTCATTAATTTTTTTGTTGAAAACATTATATATTTATAATTGATTTATTAAATTATTTTATTTAAAATTAAAGATAAATATTATCTTAAATTTAGGGATTTCAACAAGATATTTTATTTAAAATTAATTATTAATATTATATTTTTAATAATATAATAAATAATCTTTATTATTTTTTTTAATAATTATAATATTCCTTAATTTTTAAAATATATTTTATATTCATTTTTGATTCTATTGAAAATTTATTTTAATAAAATTTCTAAAAGTCATTTATTTTTAAAATAAATTGAATAGTTTTATATTTAAAAATATTTTAATGAATTTAATATTATAATTTTTAAGTATACTTGAAAACATTTATTAGATACTTTAATTAATATAATAAATATTATTGTATGATTATTATGTCTAATAAATTACCTATTAAAAAGTCTTCTGAAGATTCAAAATTAGTTAAAGTAAATATTAATGATTTAAATAAACAACTAGATTTTTATAATGAAACTTTATACAACTTAGAATTATTAAATAGTAGATATTTTAATCTCCAAAAATCCTTTAATAATTTAAAAATAGAAAAAAACAATCTAAAAAAAGAAAACTTTCAATTAAAAAGCATTAATAATAATTTAATAAAAGAAAATAAAAATTATAAAAATCTTATGAATACTAAGGTTTATAGATGTGCTAGCTTTTTAAGAGTTTTAATTGATAAAATTAAATCTATTTAATATGGTCTTTTATGATTTCTTTTAATGTATCTTCAACTGTGAATATATTTTCAATATATGATAGGTATCTTGTATCAATTTTACTTAAAATACTATTTTTTTCACATATTCTCCATATATCTGTACCACTCTCTAGATAATCACTTATTTTAGATGGTAAATATGGATTTTTATCAAATATTCCTTTAGTTTTAGCATCACATACAATTAAACAATCAAATTTCTTTGTTAGATTAAGATATTCTAAGTATGAAACATAAGAATTAATTATAATATTGTCTTTTATTGGCATTTCATTTATAAATTCTCTAGTTTTTTCAGGATTAGGTACAAAAATATGAATTAAAACTTTATCTTTTAAATTATCATCAAGTGCATATAATGAAGAGAAAATATTATAAATATTTCTTGTTTTATAGAATACTCCAAAATATCCTAAATTAATTTTACTTTTATCTATTTTATAATCTGATTCTTTAATATTATACCATTTTTTATCAGGTAATGGATGGTTAATGATTCTTGATTTATTAAATACCTCTTTTTTAATATCTTTAAAATCAGGATTTTCTAACATTAACTCTCTTTGATTCTCATTAGTATATATGATTTCATCTGCTAAAATATAAGGTAAATATTCACTATAAAAAAAATAATTATCAGTATTAAATGTTTTATATCCATTTTTATAAATAATACTATTTATTTTATTTAAATCTTCATGATTAATCGGCCTATATCTAATTTTACCTTCAATATCTGGAAGATTTGGATCTGAAAACTCTGCAATCCATTTAACATTAGGATTTTTAATTTTATATGCAAATGCTAAATAATGTGACATAGGTTTCATAGTCCTACTATATATTACTTTATATTCTCCATTTTTTTTAGTTATTTTATTAATCTCATTTAAAGCATCTATTACAAATTTTTTCGTGTTTTCCCATTTGTATTCATCTTTATTAATAGGGGTATCTAGGAAAATATCATTGTTAATATATTTCTTAATTAAATCATAAAATTCATTATCTTTTCTTTGTTTTAGTTTATTATGAACAATATCTACTTTTTCTCCATGATTATATACTTTCCTTGCAACAATATTTCCACTAGTATCAACATATGGTAGAAAATTATATATACATACTAATGTATTAGATTTTTTATTTTCCATATTATCTCCTTTAATTTTAATTATTAATTACTATATAAGAAACTAATCTCTTTTAATGCAGATACTAATTTTTCAATATCTTCAATATTATTGTATAAATGTATTGAAGATCTTATTGTACCTTCTTTTGCATTAATATGTTTTATTGCAGGTATTGCACAATGATGACCACTTCTAAGACAAATATTTTTAGATTCATCTAAAATCTTACATATATCATGTGGATTGGCATTATTTAGATTAAATGAAACTATTGAATTATTATTTTTACTTCCATAAGTTATAATATTATCAATTTCATTTAATGATTCATATAATATTCTTGTTAAATCTTTATCATATTTTTCAATATTATCTATACCAATACTTTCAATATAATCTATAGCCCTTCCAAGGCCAATAATACCTGCTAAGTTCTGAGTACCTCCTTCAAATCTTTGAGGTGAATCCTCTAATTTAAAATCTTTAAAATCAGTATTTACAATAGTTCCTCCACCAAGATTTTGAGGATATATAAGATTCTGATTAGACTCTTTAATATAGATAAATCCTGTTCCAACTGGACCTAAAAGTCCTTTATGTCCAGGAAATGCCATGAAATCTGGATTTAATTTATTCATATCAACATTAATATGTCCAACAGATTGTGCACCATCAACAAGAAGATAAGTATTAGTTCCATCTTTATATTGATTTTTATGAACAAGTTTTTCTATACCTTCAATATCTTGTATTGAACCTATTGCATTACTTACATGGCTTATTGCAATAAGTCGTGTATTTTCATCAAGAAGATCATTAATAGTGTCTTTTTCTATAATTCCTTCTTCATTTGCTTTAGCTATTTTAATGTTTATTCCTTTTTTTTGAAGATTAAGCCATGGTATAAAATTAGAGTGATGTTCTATATCTGAAATTATTATATTATCTTCCTTTTTAAAATTAAAACCATTACTTATTAAATTTATACCTTCTGTAGTATTTTTAGTAAAGATTATTTCATTTTTTTTACAATTTATAAAATTAGAAAGTTTCTCTCTTGTTTCTTCCATTTTACTCGTGGTTTTTATTGCATTTTTATATGATCCACGTCCTGCATTTGAATTGTATTCTAGGAAATATTCTTCCATAGCATCTACTACTGGTTTTGGAGTAAGTGATGTACTTGCAGAATCAAGATAAGTAATATTATCTAATATTGGAAAATCTTCTCTAATATAATTTAAATCTATCATAAAATCATTTTTAGTAATTTTTTTTATAAAGATTAACTTTGATAATTATTCTTTAATGATATAATTATTTTTTAACAAAGTCAAAATTAACTTTATAAAAATTTTTTATAAATTATTTTAATATATTATTAATCATTTATAAATAATTTATTTTAATAAGTAAATTTTATATATGATTTTCTAGTTTTAATAGGCTTTTTTAAGATTTAAATATAATGTTTATTATTTGTTTTATATTTTTAAGTTATTTTTAATTAAAAAAAGTTTTAAATATCTTGATTTTAGATTTTTAATTAGTTTTTAAATAGGAAAGTTTAAACTAGTTAATTGATTTTTTAGTAGTTTTTAATTAAGATTTTAAATATAATTTTAATTTGAAAATCTTTTAAATAGACTTTTAATATTTATTTAGCTGAATTTAAGAATTAATTTATAAAAAATAGTATTTTAATTAGTAATTGTAAATTTAATAAAAAAGTGAAATTATCATTGACAAATTGTCATGATAATTTTTTTTATTTATAATGCATTTTTAATTGCTTCACTCATTTCCATAGTAGATGCATTTCCACCAAGGTCACCAGTAACATCTTTTCCTTCTTCAAGAACTTTAAGTACTGCATTTTCTAATCTTGTAGCAGCTTCTTGTTCACCAAGGTAGTCAAGCATCATTTTTGCAGATAAAATCATAGCAATAGGGTTAGCTATTCCTTGACCTGCTATATCTGGAGCAGATCCATGTACTGGTTCAAATAATGCATTATTTTCACCAATATTTGCTGATGGAATTAAACCTAAACCTCCAACAAGACCAGCACCTTCATCTGATAGAATATCTCCGTAAAGGTTAGTTGTAACAATAACTTGGAATTTATTACCTTGGGTAATAAGATACATTGATGTAGCATCTATATAGAAATCATTTGTTTCGATTCCTTGATCTTTGTATTCTTCAGCTACTTCATATAATATTTTTTTAAATAATCCATCAGTTTTTTTAAGTACATTTGCTTTGTGAACACCAGTAACTTGGGTTTTATTATTGTTTTTAGCATATTCAAATGCATATCTAATTATTCTTTCTTCTGCTTTTCTTGTGATAATACGTCTTGCAATAGCACCTTCGTCAGTATATTCTTCTTCTCCAGTAATATACATACCTTCAGTGTTTTCACGTACAATCATAATATCTAAATCATCAAATAATGCTTTAGTACCTGGATATGATTTTACAGGTCTAAGATTTGCAAATAATTTTAAAGATTGTCTAAGTTTTACAATAACATCAGCAGCAGATTCTCCTGCAGCACCAAAAAGACATGCATCTGAATTTTTTACAAGTTCAAGTGTTTCATCAGGTAATGCTTTACCTGTTTTTTCAAGACATTCATCTCCTGCAAGACCATATTCATATTCAAAATTGATATCTAATCCATCAAGAACATTAATTGCAGCTTCCATTACTTCTTTACCAATTCCATCTCCAGGAACTACAGCTATTTTATACATTTAATCACTCACTTAATTTATAATAATTATAATTTTAAAATTTTAATTACTCAATCTATTAGTTGAGTATATAAATAATATGTATATATTATATATTTTATTAGTTAATAAATAATCTATCTATTTTTTTTAATATTTTGAAAATCTTTTAATTTAAAAATTAATTTTCTAGAATCGTTTTATTTTTAATTTTAAAATAAGGTTTATCTTTAATTTAATGATTTTAATAAAAAAACTTAATATTTATATTTTATATAAGATAAAATATATTTAATTTTTATATAATTTCATGTTTTATCTCTTTTAGTTTGGGGGAATTTTTTATTAATTTTAATTATAATTCTAAAGAATTAAGTTTAACAATTATTTTAAGTTTAGTTTTTTCTTTTCTCCTTGAATTTTATATAATTCTTTTAGAAAATCCATCTAAACATAATTTTTTAAATTTATTCTCAATTAAACACTTTATAATATTTTTAATCTTATTTTTAATAGTTTTTTTAATATATTTTAATAAAAATTTAAAATCTAAGACATTAAGCTTTTTATATAGATATAGGTATCCTATTGCTTTTGTAGTTTTTCTTATTTGTGTTTTATTTGAAGTTAATGGATCATCTTTTGGTTTGTGGGATAATTTTCTAGGTTCTTCTCATAATTCAGTACTTGGTGTTGGTCGTCATATTAGAAGTGATGAATGGAATGTTTTAACTAGTTTAAGTTTTTCACAATATTATAATAATTTTGGATACTTTTCAAATATTCCAACAGCATCCCTTACAGATATGTTTGCTGTTTATGGAAGTCCTGTATTAAGTATACTATTAATATTTAGACCTTTTCAAATAGGTTATTTATTCTTATCTCCTGGAAGAGCATTATCTTTCTATTGGATTGGAAGATTAATTGCATTACTTTTAGTTTCTTTTGAATTTGGAAGATTTATTACTAAAGATGATAAAAGATTAGCTACTGCTTATTCTATATTAATAAGTTTTTCACCTATTGTTCAATGGTGGTTTTCAGTAAATTATCTTGTTGAAATCTTAATATTTGGTCAATTAATATGTTTATGTGTATATCATTATATTAAAACAGATGTTTATAAAAAAAGATTAATTTGTGCTTTGGGATTTATAATTAGTGCTGGAGGATATATATTTTCATTATATCCAGCATGGCAAATTCCATTTGGATATGTCTTTTTATTTGTATTAATTTGGATAATATGGGATAATTATAAGGATTTTAATTATTCAAAATTAGATATTCCAATAATTATAATTAGTTTTTTAATACCAATATTCTCTTTAGTATATTTTATTAGTTTATCAGCAAATACTATACCTCTTATTATGAATTCAGTTTATCCAGGTAGAAGATTATATTGTGGAGGACATGGTAATTTACATAATTTCTTTAATTATATTATAACTATTATATTCCCATTAAGAACAGGTAAAAATCCAGGTATATTTACATTCTTCTATGATTTCTTCCCATTACCTATAATCTTATACTTTATAGTTAATTTCATAGATAATAAGAAAGATAGATTATTAAATTTATTATTTATATTATATTTAGTTTTAATATTCTTTAATTTTCTAGGTTTTCCAGTATTTTTATCTAAAATTACTTTATTATCTAAAACAACAAATGAAAGGGTATTTCTAATTATAAGTTTTTTAAATTTACTTATACTATTTAGAAGTTTAAGTTTAATAGATAAAAACTCTGTAAATAATTTTATTAATAGAATTAAAAATCATAATGGAATTTTATATTTTATATCTCTTTTAATTTCATTAATTGTATGTGTATTAATACAGAAAGGCACTGTAAGTCAAGTTAATCATTTAAGTGTTTACTTAATATTTTCTTGTTTAATTCTTTCACTTGCTATATTTTCTATATTTAAATCATCAGAAGATAAATATAAAAATTTATTCCTTATTATGTGTATATTAATAGGATTTTTAGCTGGTGGATTAGTAAATCCTATTGAATCTGGAGTTGATTATTATAATCAAGCACCTATAAAAGAAGTACAGAGCATTGTTGCAAGTAATCCTAATGCTAATTGGATAATTCTTGGAGATAATTCTCCAGAAAGTCCTCCAATAGGAAATATTTTTATACCTGCAGGAGCACATACTATTAATTCGATTAATACTTATCCTCACCTAGAAACATGGGGAAAACTAGATTCAAGTCATAAATATATAAAGGTATATAATAGGTATGCTTATATTAATGTGATTTTAACAAATAATGACACAAAATTTAAATTAAAACCTAAACATGGAAAAAATTATAAAACAGTTAATAATTCTAATAATAATTATAGAAATGATATATTTGATGTTTATTTAAATGTTAATGACTTAGAAAAACTTAATGTAAGTTATATTGAATCTTCAAAAGATCTTGGAAAATTCAACAATACTAATGTAAGTTTTACTAAAATTTATTCAGTAAACAATAATAAATTAGAAATTTATAAAGTTAATTATAATTCTTAAAAATATAATCATAAGAATTAATAGAATAAAAATTAAGATTAATTTGTGTACTTATAAATTATAATAATTTACTTATATTTTTTTAATTAACTTTATAATTAATAATTATAAATATAATATTCTTGTAGATTGATAAGTTTAACTTGTAAATTTTTAATTATTGTGATATTATGTATAATCTTAATAAATTAAAAGGTATATTAAATTTAAAATGGTTCTTTTTAATTTATTTTATATTTTTATTAGCTTTTACAGTATATCAAACAAAAATATCTCATTTTAATATAAAATTTACTTTAATACCTTTTTTAACTTTATTTATAATTGGTTGTTTTGTACTTTATATATCAAATAGTGATATTCCATTATATAAGGTAGCATTTGTTATAATATTAATATTTGGATTAATGTCTGTATTTTTAACTCCTATTGTTACTGTATGTGATGAAACAGAACATTTTTGGAGATCTGAATTAACATCAAATGGTGAGCTATTTCCAAATTATGTAAGTATTCCTAATTCAAATAAAACATCTTATGAATCAAAAGGTTATCTTACAATAGCTTCAATGTCTCCACTTTATAAAATAACTGGTGATACATTCTATAATTCTTCATGGGCAAATGAGAAAATTAATTATTCAAGTGCTTATGTTTCATCGGCCTTTTGTCAAAATCCATTTTATGGTTATATTCCACAGGCAATAGGTATTGATATTGCTAAAGGTTTAAATCTTAATAATATATGGATGCTTTGGCTTGGAAGAATATGTAATCTTTTAATGTATACAATCATTACTTCATATGCAATTAAAAAAGCACCAATATTTAAAGTTCCACTTATTATATGTTCTTGTATGGCTTTAACAATATATCAAGCAGCATCTTTAAGTATTGACTCAAGTGTAAATGCACTTGCAATACTTTCAATTGGATACTTTTTATATATGTATAAATCAAAAGAAAATTCATTAAATTATAAGAATATCTTAATATTTTTAATGATTTCACTTTTATGTGGATTTACTAAGGTAACATATATGGGATTAGCATTATTAGTATTTTTTGTTCCTAAAAATAATTTTAAAACAGAAAAAGTTAGATATTCAAGGATTATTGGATTTATATCAATTATCCTATTAGATATATTATGGACTAAATTATTTGCTACTAAGCAATTACTTAATTCATGGAGAGGAACATATTTCTTAAAAAATAATGTTAATTTAATAGGTCAACTAATATTTATGGGGCATCATCCAATACAATCTATTAATATAATATTTAATTTAGAAAATATTTGGAATGTAATATGTGGATTATTTTCCTTTGGTAATTTACCACCATATACTTCTATGTTTCTTATAATAAGCTTTTTAATATTTTATTTAGCTATTTGTTTTTTATATCCAAGTGATGTTAAAATAAATAGAAAATTTAGAATTGGAATATTTTTAATTGGATTTTTAATATTCTTTGGTACATATTTTGTACAATATCTTACATGGTGTAATGTAGGATATCCAAAAGTAGTAGGTGTTTTTGGAAGATATTTCCTTCCACTTATAGCATTAGGACCTATGGTATTTAATTTAAATAATCAAAAAGCTAGTAAAAACATTAATTTACTTGTTATATGTTTTATAATATGTTTTTTAAGTTCAATGTTACTTTTAACATATATAAACTTTTATTAAATTTTTTATCTATTATTTTCCTATTTTTATCTATATTTACAATATATTTAAAATAATTATCTTTAAAATTAATTTTACTATTTAATTTTTTATTTTTTTATATATTAAACTTTTTAAATCTTTAATTTTTAAAATAAGTCGTTTTAAACTTAAAAATTGAATTTTTATAAAATAGATTATTAAATAGGATTTTTTTAAAATTAGTTGTTTTATAGAATAATAATATATTCTAATTATTGGCTTTTTTAAAATCCTATTTTGGATTATAAAATTTTGTTTGAAAAATATATAAAAAAAGAATTGGAAAATGGTTTTTTCCAATTTATAAATCTGGATTATTTTTAATCCAAGGAATTAATCCACCACTTTCTAGAATATTTAACATAAATGGTGGTAATTTTTTAAATTTAATCTCTTCACCAGATTCAGTTTTAATAACACCATTTTCCATATCTAATTCAATGGTTTCTCCTTCTTTAACTTTGTCATGAACGCCTGGAGCTTCAATTAAGGGGACACCGATATTTGTCGCATTACGGTAGAAAATCCTTGCAAAAGATTCTGCAATAACTGCACTAATACCTAAACCTTTAATAGCCATAGGTGCATGTTCTCTTGAAGATCCACATCCAAAGTTAGTTCCACCAACAATAAAATCTCCTTTATTCGCTTTTTCACTGAAATCTGGATCTAAACCTTCCATACAATGTTTAGATAATGTTTCTTCATCATTATAAATTAAATATCTTCCAGGTAAGATTGTATCAGTATCTACATCATTACCAAATTTCCATGTTTTTCCTTCCATATTATCTTTCCTCTATGATTTATAATTCACTTGGTAAAGTTATTTCACCTGTAATTGCAGAAGCTGCTGCTACTTTAGCACTAGATAAGTATACTTCTCCATCAGGGCTTCCCTGTCTTCCTTTAAAGTTTCTATTTGAAGTTGAAAGACTTACTTCTCCAGGTCCAATAAGACCAACATGTCCACCTAAACATGGTCCACAACATGGATTAGTGACAAGTGCACCAGCATCAACAAATATTTTAGTTAATCCTTCTTCTAAACATTTAGTGTAAACTTCTTTACTTGCAGGTATTACAAGCATTCTTGTTCCTTTAGCAACATGTTTACCTTTTAATATTTCAGCTGCATCTCTCATATCTTCAATTCTTCCATTAGTACATGAACCTAAAAATACTTGATCTACATGTTTATCTACTTCACTAGCAGGTTTAACATTATCTACATGGTGAGGACATGCGATTTGTGGTTCAAGGTCACTAACATCAATTTCAATTGTATCATAGTTTGCATCTTTATCAGTAATAAATCCAGTATATTTTTTATTAGTTCTACCTTTAAGATATTCTTTAGTTTTTTCATCAGCTTCAAAAAGACCTACTTTTCCACCCATTTCAACAGTCATGTTTGAAAGAGTCATTCTATCAGTCATTTCAAAGTTTTTAGCTGTTGGCCCTACAAATTCACATGCTTTATAGGTTGCTCCATCAGCACCAACTTTACCAATAATACTTAAAATAACATCTTTAGCAGAGGTATCTTTTTTTAATTCACCAGAAATTTCAAATCTAATAGTTTCTGGAACTTTAAACCATAATTTACCAGTTGCAAGAACCATTGCCATATCTGTTGAACCAATTCCTGTTGCAAATGTACCAAATGCACCATGTGTACATGTATGTGAATCAGATCCAACAAGAACTTCTCCAGGTCTTACATGACCTAATTCTGGAAGAACTTGATGGCAAACACCTTCATTTACATCATAAAAGTTTGTAATATCTTGTTCTTTTGCAAATTTCCTCATTAAAATATGGTTATTAGCTGCATCAATTGAGTCAGCTGGTACTTGATGGTCAAATGGAATAACAATTTTATCTTTATCCCATACTTTTTTAGTACCAATTTCATTAAATCCTTTCACTGCAAGAGGACCAGTTAAATCATGAGTCATTGCTACATCAATATTAGCCATTACAATTTCTCCAGCTTCTACTTTATCTTTACCAGATGCTCTAGCTAATATTTTTTCAGACATTGTCATTGACATAATTTTTTCTCCTAAAAATTAAATACTTAATTTTTTAATAAAATATTATAAAAATAATATAATAATTATTTATATGTTTTTTCATTTAATAAATTTTGACTATTTAAATTAATCTAAATATTTTTATTAAAAGTAGGTTAAGTTTTGGATTTGATTTTAATATAAATTTTTATTTAAAAAAAGTTTAATTAAAATAAAAAGTATTAAAATAGATATTTAAAACTATTTATTTAAAATTTGGGTTTGTTGAATTCCTATTTTTTATAAAAATTTAAACAATAATTAATGCTTGAAAATCAATTTTAAGAAAATTTATTCAAAAGATTTTGAGGATTTCAACAAAGCCTAAAATTTAATATAGTGGTCTTGGAATCATTTTTAAAAAATTCTTTTAAATTTAAATTTTAGGTATAATACTATTTTATATTATTATTAAAAAATATAATTTCAATAGATTTAATATAATATTAAATTTTTAAATATTTCTTAGAAATTCTGTTTTATTAAATTTTTAAGTTTTCTAAGAGGTTTTGTTATTTTCCAACTTTTTGAATTTAAAAGTGATTGATTCATTTTTTTTAAATTTTTAATATTTTCATTTTTTTCTTTTATATTAGATTGATTTAATTGTTTTAATTGTGAAATTTTTTTATTTTTTTCATTTATAATATTATAAAGATTTGTAATTGTGTCTTCATTAAATTTGTCATAATCAAAATGTTTAAAATCATGTTTATCTATTTCATTAAGTACTTTTCTATAGTTTTGAGGATATTTTACTAGATATCTTATAATAAAATTTCTTTGGCCTTTATAGTTAGCATCATATATTATATTTTTCATTTTTTTATTTTCAATATTATCTAATGTTTTATCAATACATTCCATAGTATTTAATCTTTCTTTGACATTGAAATTATATGAAATATTTTGATTAGATTCAGAATCACTTCTAAAAACTCTATAATAATTTGCTTCTTCACTATTTTTTACAATATAAAATTCAAAGTCGTTTTTTCCATAAACTCTAGAAAAATATTCAATATCTTCTCCAGTTACTATTTTTTCATTGAATCGTATATTCTTAATATATTTAAATGGTATTAATTTATTTGTTGTAATAAACATAGCATCTATTGCTATTTTATTTGGATTTGTAATTCCTTCATTATTAAGTAGAGAATCTGTAAAATTTGTTTTTTCTAATTTTTTAGTCTTTTCATTTAAATTATAAAAGTTTCCAAGAACTATTCTTTTATCTGCTCTATGTTTATATAAAACTTCAAGGTATTTTGGACTTATATAATCATCATTATCAATAAAGATTACATATTCTCTATCTACTTCTTCAAGTCCTTTATTTCTTGCAATACAAATACCTTGATTAGACTCTATGATTTTTATATTAATTTCTGGATTTTTATTTTTAAATTCTTTTATGATATTTTCTGTATTATCTTTTTTACCATTTATAATAAAAATTGCCTCAAATAGATTATAATCTATTGTTTGATTTTTAAGTGAATTTAAAAGGTTTATAATATATTTTTCTGCTTTATACGTTGGAACTATAATATTAATACCTTTTTTACTCATATTAATCACAAAATTATATTTTTGATAAATTACCAAAATTAAATAATTTAATTTCGTTTGGTGTTTCTTTAATTATATTTTTAGTATCTAAGATTATTGGATTATCCATTTTTCTAATAAGTACTTTATAATCAAGGTTTTTAAATTCATCATGATCTGCTAGTATTAAACATAGTGATGCACCTTCAACTGCATCTTCAAGACTTTTATATGTATCATTTTCTACATGTGGATCATAGATTCCAATGGTGTAATTTTCTTTTTTAAGTTTTTCAATAATCTCAAATGCAGGACTTTCTCTTGTATCTCCTGTGTTTCCTTTATAAGATAATCCTAGTATTGCGATTTTTGTATTATTTTTATTTGTATGTTTCTTAATAATTTTTTCAGTGTATTTAACTGTAAAATCAGGCATACTTTTATTTGTATCTCTTGCAAGTTTAATTATTTTAGCAGTATCTGGTGCTTTGGAATATATAAAATATGGGTCTATTGCAAGACAATGGCCACCTACGCCAGGTCCAGGATTAAGTATATTTACACGTGGATGTTTATTTGCAAGTTTAATTACATCTAATGCATTTACATCTATTTCAGCACATATTTTTGTAAGTTCATTTGCAAGTGCAATATTAACATCTCTATATGTATTTTCCATACATTTAGATAATTCAGCTGTTTTTGCTTCTGTTTTCATTAATTTTCCTTTAACAAAAGTTCCATATGCTTCTGCAGCTTTATTAGTACATTTCGGTGTTACTCCACCTATAATTCTATCATTGTTTACAAGTTCATACATTATTCTTCCTGGAAGAACTCTTTCTGGACAGTGTGCAAGGAATAAATCTTCTCCAATAGTAAAACCTTCTTTTTCAAATATTGGTTTTACAACTTCATCCATTGAACCAGGTGCAATAGTTGATTCAACTATAATTGTGTTTTCTTTTTTAATATATTTAAGAATAGAATTACAAGCATCTATAACAAAACTTAAATCACAACTTAAGTCTTCTATTTTATATGGAGTAGGTACAGTTATAATAAACACATCTGCTTCTTCAGGTTCTAATTTAGCAGTATATCTTTTTTCATTAATAGCCTCTTTGATACTATCAACTATTCCTGGTTCTTCCATATGTACAATTCCTTTGTTTAAATCTTTGATAATATCCTCTTTAATATCTACACCAACAACATCACATCCATTTTGTGCAAATAATGCTGCTGTAGGAAGACCTATATATCCTTGACCTATTATACATACTTTCATTTTTAATTCCTCTTAATTTCTTTAATAAAAATATAAAGTTAAAGTTAAATTAATATTATATATAATATTATTAATATATCCTTATTATAATATAGATTTTTTTAATTTTTATTATGAAAATTATTATTTTAAGGGTTTTTAAATTTATAAATTTTTAATTATTAAATTTTTTAATTATTGGTTTAGATTAATTAAAATTTATAATTGATTTTTTAGATTTAAACTTTATGTTTAAGTTAAATTTTTAAATTAAATAAATTTTAGTATGTTTTAATCTATAATTTTATTTTAAAGGAATTTAAATAGATTTTTATTATAGTTATAGATTTATAGATTTATTTTGAAGAACTTAGATATTTTTTAATAGATTTTAAATTTATAAATTACTTTAATAATATTCATAATATTTAAAGGTGTTTTTCATGAAAATTTTAGTAACTGGTGCAAATGGTATGTTAGGGACTGATTTATGTGAAGTTCTTAAAGATGAAGATTTAATTGCAACTAGCCATGAAGATTTAGATATCACTGATTTAGATATAATTAGGTCTAAATTTAAGGAATATATGCCAGATGTCATTATTAATTGTGCTGCTATGACAAATGTAGATGCTTGTGAAACAGAAAAAGATTTAGCATATAATTTAAATGCAGAAGGACCTAAAAATCTTGCAATAGCAACAAAAGAAATAGGTGGAACATTAATTCATATTAGTACAGATTATGTATTTAAAGGAGATAAACATAGACCACTTGTAGAAGATGATGAAATTGGACCAGATTCTATTTATGGGAAATCTAAACTTCAAGGTGAGGAAAATATTGAAAATATTTTAGATAAATATTTCATTCTTAGAACTGCATGGTTATATGGTGTTCATGGTCCTAATTTTATTAAAAAAATGTTAGAATTATCTCAAAATCATGATACTTTAACTGTAGTAAATGATCAAGAAGGTTCACCTACATTTACAAAAGATCTTTCTCTTGCTATTAAAGAAATTATTCACTCTGATAAATATGGAGTTTATCATGTTACAAATAGTGGAAATACTACTTGGTATGAATTTTCTAAATTAATATTTAAGAAAAAAGGTATTGATGTTAATGTTAAACCTGTAAGTAGTGAAGAATTTGCTGCTCCTGCACCAAGACCACATTATTCTGTTTTATCTCATGATAAATGGATTAAAAATGGATTTACTGAGTTAAGAGATTATAAAGAAGCTCTTGATGAATATTTAAATTTATAGTTTCTATTTTAATTTAAATAATTTACTATTTTTTTATATTTTATATTAGTTTTATTAAATTTTAGAAATTTTTTTAATTAAATTTATAATATATTAATTACTTAAATTTAATTAATTTATTTTAAATTTATTAAAATTTAATTTAATTTTATTTTATTATTTATTATAAATAGAATTTTATGAGGGATTATTTATGAAAGGAATTGTACTTGCAGGTGGTTCAGGAACTCGACTTTATCCTATTACAAAAGCTGTTTCTAAACAATTATTACCATTATATGATAAACCAATGATTTACTATCCTATTTCCATTTTAATGTTAGCTGGAATAAAAGAAATTCTTATTATATCAACTCCAAGAGACTTACCTCACTTTAAAGAGCTTTTAGGTGATGGTAGTAATTTAGGTATATCATTTTCTTATGCAGTTCAAGATGAACCTAGAGGATTAGCTGATGCATTCATCATTGGTGAAGATTTTATTGGTGATGATACTGTTGCTCTTATACTTGGAGATAATGTTTTCCATGGTCATAGATTTACAGAAATCCTTGAAAAATGTACTGAATTAAAAGAAGGAGCAATAGTATTTGGATATTACTCTAAAAATCCTGAATCATTTGGTGTTGTTGAATTTGATGATGATTGGAATGTATTATCAATTGAAGAAAAACCAGAACATCCTAAATCAAATTATATTGTTCCTGGTCTTTATTTCTATGATAATCAAGTAGTAGATATTGCAAAAAATGTTAAACCATCAGATAGAGGAGAAATAGAAATCACTTCTATTAATGAAGAGTATCTTAAAAGAGGAAAACTTAAAGTCCAATTATTAGGTAGAGGAATGGCTTGGTTAGATACAGGTACTCATGATGGTCTTTTAGAAGCAGGAAACTTTATTGAAACAATTCAAAAAAGACAAGGTTTATATGTTGCATGTCTTGAAGAGATTGCATATAGAAAAGGATATATTACAAGAAAAGATTTATTAAGAGAGGCACAATCTCTTAAAAAAACAGATTATGGTAAATATTTAATTGATTTAGCTAATGATTTAGTTAAATAATTAAATATTTATTTTGTTGAGTATTTAGAAATTTAATTTATTAAATTGGAAATAAATTATATATTAAATTTAAAGATTTTGAGAAAATTTATTTTTTTAAATCATTAGTTAATGGGTTTTATAATGAATTTTAAAAGAGTATATGAAAATGAATTATTTGGAGAAAAAATATTAAAAATCACTGAAAATAATACTGATTTTTCTAATTTTATAAATGATAATAATTACTATCCTTATCATTATGTTTTATCTTATTTAAGGGAGAATTTGTTTTCATGGTATCCATTTAAAGAAGATGCTAGTTTATTAGAAGTAGGTGCAGGATATGGTCAGTTAACTTCCCTTTTTACAAGGAAAGTAAAACATGTAGTTTCAATTGAACCTAATGATTTAATGGCTGAAATTGTAGCTAATAGATCAAATGAATCAATTATTATAGATTCTGATTTTAATAATATTGAAGTAAATGAGAAATTTGACTATATTATACTATGTGATAATTTTGAATATGCAAAATCATTTATAGATTCAGAAAATCCTTATGAAGATTATTTAAAATATTTAAAAACTTTTTTAAAAGAAGATGGTGTAATTTTACTTGCAATTAATAATCGTTTAGGATTAAAATACTTTGCTGGTTTTAAAGAAGAACATATTAACCAATTATTTACTGGTATTGATGGTTATCCAAATATTGATTATGTAGAAACCTTCTCAAAATCACAACTTCAAAATATTATTGAATCTGCAGGATTTGAAAATTATAAATTTTTCTATCCATATCCAGATTATGTATTTCCTCAAATTATTAATACTGATGAGTTTGTAAATAGAATTCCTTATGATCGTAAAATAGAGTATTATGATGAAAGAGTTAATTTCTTTAGAGAAGATAAATTAAACCAATTACTTGCAAGTGAGAATCTAGCAGGAAACTTTTCAAATTCATTTTTAGTAGAGATTAGAAATTCTTCTAATAATCATTTAACTGATAGTATTCAATTTATTAAATTAAATTCTGATAGAAAAGAAGAATTCAGAACACTTACAACTATTAAAGATAATAATGGGAAAATTTTGGTTTCTAAACTTCCTGAATCAAAAAAATCTTTAAACCATATTAAAAAAATGTATAATGGAAGTAATAAATCATTTGGTAAAATTAAATGCCTTAAATGTGATTTTGATTGTAAGAAACTTACTTATCCATTTATACATGAAGAATCATTTGAATATTATATACTAGATGCAATTGTAAATAATGATAAAAATAAGTTTTTCAAGCTTTTAGAAAGATACTATAATGATTTATTTTATGATTCATTTACATCTAATAAATATGCAAATAAAAAATTCTTATCTGTATTTAAAAAAAAATCTAATAAAACATTTCATTGTCATAATATAACAAATCTTGATTTAATATTTAGTAATATCTTTATTATTAATAAGGAATTATTTGCTATTGACTATGAATGGTTATTTGATTTTCCAGTTCCATTAGAATATATATTTTATAGAGTATTATTCCACCATAGAGAAAGTAATCCTATATTTAGGGAATTTATTACTATTGATGAAATATTTGAACATTTCAATTTAGATACTTCTGATTTTAAATTGTTTAATAAATGGAATATAAACTTCTTTAATTATGTATTTGGTTTCCATCCAAAACCTAAACATAAAATTATATCTAAAAACTTTATTGATAATATTGATAAACTCAATGATTATATTGATTTATGTATAGATTCAGATAATTGTGATAATGAAAGAATTGATTTATTAAGGGAAGATATTGTTTTTAGTCAACAAAAATTGATTAATGAATTAGAAGGAGAAATTAAAAGTAAAAACGAGTTTATTCATGAAATATTAGGTTCAAACTCTTGGAAAATTACAAAACCTCTTAGAAAACTAACACATAAATTAAAATAGATTAGATTAATAATATAATTATTAATTTAGCTTTTTAATATGTAAATTAATATAATTATTATTTTACTTTTTTTTATTTTTATTAATTGGAGTGATTTTATTGAAACGTCTTGGAATCTTTCTTTGTTTTGACAAAGAGGGCATTATTGATGATTATATTACTTATTTATTAGATGACATTTCTAAAAATTTAGATGAATTATTCATTGTTTCAAATGGTGAATTAAACTCAAAAAGCATTGATAAATTAAAGAAATATATAGATTCTGATATTTTATTTAGATCTAATATTGGTTTTGATGCTGGTGCTTGGAGAGACGTAATGGTTAAAGAATATGGTTTTAATAAGCTTCTTGATTTTGATGAAGTAATATTATTTAATGATTCATTCTTTGGTCCAATATATCCATTTAAAGAAGTATTTGATAAAATGGATAAAGAAGATGTAGATTTTTGGGGTATAACTAATCATGGTGAAGCACCTAATGCTCGTAATTTATGTCCTTATGGTTATAGACCAAGATATTTACAGACTTATTTTTTAGCTTTTAGAAAGAATATTATTAAATCTAAAGAATTCCAAGACTATTGGTCAAATCTTCCAGATTACACAGATTTTAATGATTTAGCTTTTAAACATGGAGCAGTTTTAACTAAGAAATTTGAAGATTTAGGTTATAAATGGATGCCTTATATTAATACTCAAGATATGGAAGAATCAAGAGAAAAAGCTATGAGTTTCCATACTTATGATATGTATAATATGGTAGCAAATAGAGGTTTACCAGTTCTTAAAAGAAAAGCATTTAAATTACCAAGAGATATTCATCTTCGTTATAATATGGGGATGGAAATATCTCGTACAATGGAATATTTAGAAAAAAATACAAATTATGATACTTCTTTAATATATAATTATTTCCTTAGAACTATGGAACCTAGTCAATTAGTTGATATTCTTAATTTAATTAGGATATTTCCTAAAAATAATTTAAATGCTAATTATAAAACAAATAAAAAAGTTATTGTTCTTGTTCATTTATATTATGATGATTTATGGGAGTATGCATTTAATTATTTAAAAAATATTCCAGATTATATTGATATTCTTATAACAACTGATACTAAAGATAAACAAGAATTCTTTAAAGAGAATATTGCAAGTAAATTAAATAACAATACTCGTGTAATGGAAATTAATCCTCGTGGAAGAGATATGGCTTCTTTATTTGTAGCTAGTCGTGATATATTAAAAGATTATGATTACTTTTGTTTTATGCATGATAAAAAATCTGCAGGAAAAGAATATATTACTGTTGGAGCTACATTTAGAGATATATTATGGGAGAATAATTTAGGAAGTCCTGATTATATTAATTCTATTATTAAAGAGTTTGATAATCATAAAAGTTTAGGTTTAATCGTTCCTCCAAGAGTATATCATGGTACATATTTCTTTACATATATGAATAATTATTGGACAATGTGTTATAATATTGTTTTAAAACTTCTTAAGAGAATGAATATAAATAGGCCTAAAATTACTAGGACTAAAGCACCGTTATCTATTGGTAATTGTTTTTGGGCTAAATATGATGCTTTAAAACCTATATTTGATTTAGAATTAGATTATATAGATTTTCCAGAAGAACCAATGCCTGCTGATGGAACTATTAGTCATGCATTAGAAAGGATTTATGGTTATGTTGCAGCAAGCCAAAAATACTATACTGAAATTGTCATGACTGAAGATTATGGAAGAACTGAAATATTTAACTTTAATTATATGTTTGGTAATACATTAAGATCTATTAAATCTCATGATCCTGGATTTATTAGATATAATCGTTCTTTCTTTGGATTTATCCATTCTTTACCTAATTATTTTAGGATGACTGCTAGTCTTAAGAATTTTAGTAAATGGAAGTTTAAACAATTAATTAAAAAAGTCTTAAGAAAAATCAAAAAATAAGTTTAATTTTTTATTTTTTTAATTCTATATTTAAACTTAAGAATTTATTTTTTTAATTTTATTTATAATTTAAAAACAATAGTTTATTCTTTATTAATTGATTTTATATTAGAATTTTATTTATTAGATTATAAGATTTGTTGGGAGTTATAATTGTTTTATTTTAATTTTTGAGTCTGTTGAAAACTATTTTTTATAATAATTTAAACAGTATTAATACTTAAAAATTAAATTTAAGAAATTTTATTTAAAAAAAATTTGAAAGATTTCAGCAATACTCTTTTTAAAAATAAATGTATTTTAGAAAGTTTAAATTTTAATTAATAGTTTTTCAATAAATTAGATATAATTAAAAATTTATTATTATTAAATTACAAAATAAGTATAATGTGATATTATGGGAAAATTCAAATTTACAAAATTAGATATTGATGGTGTATTTACTGTAGAACCTACAGTATTTGGTGATGAACGTGGATACTTTATGGAAACATATAATGAAAATGATTTTAAAGATGAAGGTTATGATTTAACCTTTGTACAAGATAATCAATCAAGATCTACAAAAGGTGTTTTAAGAGGTCTTCATTTCCAATATACTCAACCACAAGGTAAACTTGTACGTGTAATTAAAGGTGAAGTATTTGATGTTGCTGTAGACTTAAGAAAAGATTCAGAAACCTATGGTAAATGGGTAGGAGTAAGATTATCTGAAGAAAATAAAAAACAATTATTTATTCCAAAAGGATTTGCACATGGATTTTTAGTTTTATCTGATATTGCAGAATTCGTATATAAATGTACTGATTTTTATAATCCTAATGATGAAGGTGGAATTAAATGGGATGATCCAGATATTGGTATTGATTGGCCTACAGAGGGAATTGATAAATTAATATTCTCAGAAAAAGATCAACATTGGAAAGCTTTAAAAGATACACCTGTTAATTTTTAGAGGGATTTATATGACTAAAATACTTGTTACTGGTGGAGCAGGATTTATTGGTAGTAATTTTTTAAAATATATGGTTAATAAATATCCAAATTATGATTTTATTAATTTAGATGCATTAACTTACTGTGGAAATCTTGAAAATTTAAGTGATATTGAAGATTATGATAATTACACTTTTGTAAAAGGTGATATTAGAGATGCTAGTTTAGTTGATAAATTAGTATCTGATGTAGATTATATAGTACACTTTGCAGCTGAAAGTCATGTAGATAGAAGTATAGAAGATCCTGGAATATTTATTAAATCAAATATCTTAGGAACTCAAACTTTACTTGATGCAGCTAAAAAGTATGATATTAAGAAATATCTTCAAGTTTCAACTGATGAAGTTTATGGTTCTCTTGGACCAGAAGGATACTTTACAGAAGAAACACCACTTCAAGCTAACAGTCCTTATTCAGCATCTAAAGCAGGCGCTGATTTAATGGTTAGAGCATATCATAATACATTTAATCTTCCTATTAATATAACACGTTGTTCAAATAACTATGGTCCATATCAATTTCCAGAAAAATTAATACCACTTATGATTTCTAATGCACTTGAAGATAAAGAACTTCCAATCTATGGGGATGGTAAAAATATTAGAGATTGGTTACATGTATATGACCATTGTACTGCTATTGACTTAGTATTACATAAAGGTAAATCTGGTGAGGTCTATAATATTGGTGGTCATAATGAAAAATCAAATATTGAAATTGTAAAATTAATTCTTAAAGAATTAAATAAACCAGAATCTCTTATTAAATTTGTAAGTGATAGATTAGGTCATGATAGACGTTATGCTATTGATTCTTCTAAAATAAGAAAAGATTTAGGATGGAAACCTAAATATAATTTTGAAACAGGTATTGTTGAAACAATTAATTGGTATTTAGACAATCAAGATTGGATTAAAAAAGTAAAAAGTGGAGAATATCAAAAATATTATGAAAGAATGTATTCAAATAGATAATTATTAAATACTTAATTATATCTTTAATATTTCACTATTTCTGATATAATAAATTTTTAAGTTTTAATTTTTATATTATCTATTTTTTGATTTAATCGATTTTATAGGCTTTAATTTTAATATTATCTATAAAAACGATTTATATTCTAATATTTTTTTAATTCTTTATATTATTATTTAAAAAAGGTTATAATATGAGTAATATTTTTAGTTTCATGTTAAAATCTGGATTTAATGCTAAAAAGGCTTTAAAATATAGTAAAGCATATAATAAGATTATTGAATTGAATCTTTTTGATGAAGAATTTTATATTAATCATTATTCATCTTATTTTTCTGGTAATCCTTTAGAACATTACTTATTTTATGGATATAAAAAAGGTTTTGATCCATCATTAAATTTTAATACTTTTAAATACTTAAATGAATATCCAGATATTAAAGATGCAGGTCTAAATCCGCTTGTTCATTATGTTTTATATGGTATTAATGAAGGTCGTGAAGCTTTTCCATCACAATACCTTATAAAAGAAAGAATTCTTGATACAAATAAACTCTATTTAAATAATTATAATTTTATTAAAGAACCTCTTGTTTCTATTATAATCTTAAATAGAAATGGTCTTAGTAAGTTAAAAATCCTTTTCAATGATTTTTCTAAAAAAGCAAATTACTCTAATATTGAACTTATTTTTATTGATAATAATTCAAGTGATGATTCTATTAATTATCTTAAATCATTAGATTTAGATTTTCCAGTTAAAATTATTGAAAACTCCAAAAATTTATCTTTTTCAAAAGCAAATAATATTGGGGTAGAAAATGCAAATGGTGAATTTATTCTACTTTTAAATAATGATATTGAACCAAGTTTTGCTTGGTTAAGTGAGATGGTAGGAACTATATTAAAAGATGATAATATAGCTGCAGTAGGTGCTAAACTTCTATTTCCTTATTATGATGATATTGATTCAAGTAAAAAATCATTTAAAATTCAACATTCTGGAGATATTTTTTCATTTAATAAATATCTAAAAGTATATGCTTATAACAATAATTCACAATTCAACCCATTTGATTTAAATGTAAATACTACTAAAAAAGTAGTATCTGTTACTGCTGCAGCAGTCTTAATTAGAAAATCTGTATATGAGGAACTTGGTGGTCTTGATGAAGATTATATCTATGGTTATGAAGATGTAGATTTTTCACTTAAATTAAATAGAGCAGGTTATGATATAGTTTATTGTTCAAGTGCATTACTATTTCATCATGAATCAAGTACTAGAACTACAAATAAAAACTTTAAACACAATTCAAACATGCTTATTAGTAAATGGTATAATTATCTAAATAGAAATATTCTTTTAGATAAATTAAATAATAAGAAGTTTTTTTCTTCTGAACCTTTAAAATTTTTATTTATAGTAAAAGAATTAGATGATTTTATTTTAGATTTATTTAATAAATTTAAAAGTCAAGGTTTTTTAGTGGAATTATCTACAGATCCTGAAAATATTTACGTAGATAATTTAACTGATGTTATAATTTCATTTGATAGTGATATAAATATCCAAAACATTGATTTAAGAGAAAATACTATAAAGATTTTATGTTTAGATAATATTTCTTCAATTATTGATTTAGACTTATATGACTTAGTATTTCTTAATGATTTAAATACTTCTAAGAGATATGATTCTTCTAAGGTATATTATTTAAATTCAGATTATATTAATATTATAAACAGTTTAAAAGATTTCATATTAAAAAAATATCCTTTATCTAAGGATTAATAATTAAACTTAATTATATTAATTAGGTTTACAATATATTTATTAAAATTATTTACAGTGATTAAATGTCAGATTATAAACTCTCAGTTATTATACCTACTTATAATTCTGGAGATTTTCTAGTAGAAGCAATAGATTCAATTAAAAATCAGAGTATTGGATTTAATAATATTGAGGTAATTATTGTTGATGATAAATCTACAGATGACTATACCATAAATCTTTTAAATAATTATAAGAAGTATTCTAATATTAAAGTTATTTTTAAAGATAAAAACTCTGGTTTTCCTGGAGAAGGTAGGAATATTGGTATTAGAAATGCTGAAAGTGATTATGTTATAGTAATGGATCATGATGATACCTATGTTGAAAATGCATTTGAGGTAATGTATAATAAAATTTCAAGTGAAAATGCAGATTTAATTATTGCTACATATATGAATGTTTATAATGATAAATCTCTTAAACCAGAGTATGTATTTAATAAAGATATTGATGAAGTAGAAATATCTTCAATTGATGAGAATCCTAAATTTTTTAAGATAGGTCCTAGTATTTGGACTAAACTTTATAGAAAAAACTTTCTTTTTGAGAATAATATTAAATTCATTGAAGGAATGCTTGCAGAAGATTTAGAACTTTTCATACATTCCTTATTATGTGTTAAAAAAGCAATTTATTTAAATAATTTCTTTGCATATAATTATAGAATTAGGAATAGTGCAAATGATAAATCAACAATACATATACGTAATAAAAAATATCTTAGTGCAATGATTGATGGATACTTTAAAACATGGGATGATTTAAAAGAATTTAATAAGGAATATTATTTCCCTGATGTTTTTACTCAACATGTTGTATATTGGATTAAAAGTTTTATTGCAAGTGATATATCAGATAATGAAAAAATAGAACTTCTAGAGAAAATATCTCCAATTTTGAAAAAACAATTAGAGTATACTCCTGATTTTTCAGAAAGAATTTATAAAGATTTAGCTAATCCAATATTAAATGATGATTATGCAAAAGCTTTAAATGTTTCTAAGAAAATTAAAAAATCAAGAAAAATTAAAGAATCAATTAAATCTTTCTTAGGTAAATTACATTAAAACTTTTTTTAATAATTATAATTTATTTTAAATTTATTATTATGGTAGAAATAATTATGTATAAATCATTAATTTTAAATATTTTAAACTATAAAGGATTTTTAGTTATATTTTATTATCTTTTTATATATGGTGAAAATAATGTTTGGAAATATCTCTAGATTCTTAGCTAATTTTAATAGATATAAGTTTTTATTATATGAACTTATTAAAAGAGATATTCAAAGTAAATATAAAGAATCTGTTTTAGGTTTACTTTGGAGTTTTTTTAATCCATTACTACAATGTTTAGCATTAACTATTGTATTTTCAACATTATTTGGTCGTTCAATTCCTAACTATCCTGTATATTTATTATCTGGTAAATTATTATTTGATTTATTTGCTAATTCTACATCAGGAGCAATGAATTCTATACGTGCTAATAGGCAGATTATTAAAAAAGTATATGTTCCTAAATATATGTTTACATTAGGTGTTGTTTCATCAGAATTTGTTAATTATTTAATATCACTTATTGTACTTGTACTTGTAATGATTGTAACAAGAGCACCATTTTATTTAACTATTGTTTATATGGTTATACCTGTAATATTCATGTTTATATTTGCAATTGGTGTAGGTTTAATACTTGCAACATTAACAACATTCTTTACAGATGTTAAATATCTATGGGGAGTAATGATTATGTTGTTATCTTATTTAACACCATTATTCTATCCTATTAGTATTATACCTAAGAAATTTTTAATATTCTTTTACTTAAGTCCAATATATGCTGCAGTATCATCATGTAGGGATTGTATATTATATAATTGTTTCCCTAACTTGTATTTATTATCTTATTTAATATTATCAGCTATTGTAGCATTGGTAATTGGTATTGTAATATTTTATAAGTATCAAGATAAATTCATTCTACGTTTATAAATTATGTGGTTAGTAATTAGACTTATTTAATGGTAGGATTGTTATTAGTGGGTTTATAGGTTTATGTGGTTAGTAATTTGACTAAATATCTGAAAATATGATTAAGATTTAAATATTTAAATAATAAGTTATTTCAGTTAAATATATTAGGAGGTAGTTTATGTCAAAAAATAGAAAGAAAACACGTATTTATGGTATTAATTTAGAAAAAATCTTTAAAACAGCTACTCCTTATTATGCTATTTTAGTAGATGAAGATGGTAATACATTAAGTGGTAAAGAAGTTAATTTTAATATTTTAAATAAAAATTATTCTTCTGTTACCTCATCAGATGGATCTGTATCTCTTGATATTAATCTTAATCCAAGAACTTATACTATAGTAACTTCTTTTAAAGGTGATTCTGAATATTTACCTTCAGAAACTAAAAATAAAGTAATAGTTACTCTTAAACCTAAACCACAACCTAAACCACAAGAAAAATCTAAACCTAAATCACAACCTAAACCAAAAAAATTAACAAAAGAAGAAATACTTAAAAAATATCCTTTAAGAGCTTATCCAGTTTCAGATGAAGTAATTATAACAGTTAAAGATTTAACAATGGAATTTGATTTATCTAAAGAAAGAGTAGATAATCTTAAAGAGTATATCATTCGTGCACTTAAAAGACAAATTCCACCTAAAACTAAATTTAAAGCATTAAATCATGTATCATTTAAAGTTAGAAAAGGTGAAAGATTAGGAGTCATTGGTTTTAATGGTGCTGGAAAAAGTACTCTTCTTAAAATCTTATCTGGTGTAATGAAACCTACTGAAGGAGAGGTTAAGGTTAAAGGAAATGTTGCACCTCTTTTAGAATTAGGTGCAGGTTTTGATCATAATTATACTGGTTCAGAAAATATTTTTTTAAATGGAGCAATATTAGGTTATACAAGAGATTTTCTTGAAGAAAAGTATGATGAGATTGCAGAGTTTTCAGAACTTGGTGAGTTTTTACAAGTACCTATTAAAAATTATTCCTCTGGTATGAAAGCAAAACTTGGTTTTTCTATTGCAACTGTTGTATCTCCAGATATTTTAATTTTAGATGAAGTTTTATCTGTTGGAGATGTTAAATTTAGGGAAAAAAGTACTAAAAAATTAGAATCTCTTATGAAAAAAGGTGTAACTGTTATTTTAGTATCTCACTCAATTGGTGCTATTAGGAAAATATGTAACACAGCACTTTGGCTTGATCATGGTAAAGTAATGGATTATGGAGATGTGGATGAGGTTTGTGATAAATATATTGAAGCTGCTAAAAGTGCATCTAAAGCTCAACTAGCAAATATTAAATTAAATTAATTTTTTTCTATAATTTTTTATATTCAAATTATTTTTTTAATTTACAGTTAAAATTTATAGGCTTTTTTTACTTTTAATTTAAAATTTTACTCTTTTTAAGGTTTATAGAATTTTTTTTATTTTTTGTAATTTAGGGTTTTATTTTTTTTAAGGTTTATAGAATTTTTTATTTTTTTGATTTTTATTAATTATTTTAATTAAATTTTTATATTATTTTAGATTAATTTACTATTAATAAGATTCTTAAAATTTAATTTAAATTTAAATTATCTAAGGTAATAATATGGCTTTAAAACATCGGATATATGGGGCTATCTTTAATATCTTTAATATTTTTCCAATTAAAGATAATTCAGTTTCATTTGTAGTTGATAAGAATAAATCGTTTATTGGAAACTTTAATTATATTTATAAAGAACTTAATTTACGTAATATTAATCTTGAATATAATTGTGTAGTTAAAAATAGATTTTCATTTTCAGATATATATCATCTTGCAAGATCAAAGTATATATTTTTAAATGATAATTTTTTAGCTCTTGCATATATGAATATATCTAATAAAACTAAAGTTATACAAGTTTGGCATGGTCCTGGTGCATTTAAAAAATTTGGTTATTCATCTGTTGATTTAAAAGATGAAGATTTAATTAAATTAATTAGAAATTCATCTAAACGTATAACTTATCTTACTGTAACATCAGAAAATATTAAAAAATATTATAGTGAAGCTTTTCAAATTGATGAAGATAAAATTATTCCATCTGGAATTCCAAGACTTGATTTTTATTCTAAAAAAAATATATCAAAAAACAATATTAGTAGAATAAAAAAAGATTTTATGAGAAATCATCCTGAAATTAAGAATAAAAAGATAATATTATATGCTCCAACATTTAGAGAAAATTCAGAATATAATAATGTTTTTAAATATTTTGATGTAGTTAAATTCCTTAATGAATTATCTGATAGGTATGTTCTTCTTGTTCGTTTACATCCTAAAATGTATGAATTTGATAGAGAAAATAATATTAATAAAGATATTTTTAATCTTGATAATATTATTGATTGTACAAAATATGAAAATGAGCAAAATCTTTTATTAATGTCTGATATATTAATAACTGATTATTCATCAATAATGATTGAATATTCTATTTTAAATAGGCCAATTATATTTTTTGCATATGATTTAGATAATTATTTATCTAATGAAAGAGGATTTTACTTTGATTATAAAGATGTACCTGGAACAATAGTTAAAAATACTTCTGAACTTATTGATGTTATTAAAAATTCTAAATTTAATATGGATAAATTAGAGAAGTTTTTGAAATTCCAATTTGATTATATAGATGATAAATCTTCTAAAAGAATTATTGATTTTGTTTTAGACTCTTAATTCTTAAATCTATGTTTTTATGTCTTTATTTAGATTTTTGCTTGGAATTAGTAGGTTGGGATTAATTTTATGTTTAGGTTTTTAGTTTTTAGTTAGGTTAGTAGGTTAGGATTTAATTTTTATATTTGATTCTTAAATCTAGATTTTAAGTTTTATATTATTTAAATAAATTTTTATAAATTAAAGGTTATTATAATGGTTAATGAAGTTAGTGTAATAATTCCTGTATATAATGCTTCTAAGTATATTGAAAAAACATTAAAATCACTTGTATCTCAAAGTTTTAAAGATTTTGAAATAATAATTGTAGATGATGGATCTGAAGATGATTCTATAGAGATTATAAATAAATTCTTATTAAATCATGATTTTACATTTATTGTAGATTCTCAAGAAGATAAAGGTGTAAGTTCTGCAAGAAATAGAGGACTTGAATTAGCTAATGGGAATTATATAATATTTCTTGATGATGATGATATTTTAACTAATAATCATATAGAAAATTTATACAATAGTCTTAAAAATAATAACTCTGATTTATCATTTACTTATCTTAGTAAAATTAACAATGAAGGTAAATATTTAACTAATATTTCTGATTATGATTCAATAAAAGATTTAGATTTAATAGATTCTGATGAATTTATTAAACTAGAATTAGATATGAAAATACCATTTAGTTTTGTTGAATTAATGTATAAAAAAGATATATTAGATAAAAATTCTATACGATTTAATGAAAATATTAATTATGGTGAAGACACTGAATTTGCACTTAAAGCACTTGTGTTTTCTCAGAATGTAGCAATATCTCATGAATTCACATATTTATATCTTCAGAGGGAAGGTTCAATTACATCAAATGTATACCTTGAAAGATTTGATTTTGTTAATGTTTTAGATAATTTTGCTAAATATTATATGGATAATTCAAAAACTAGAAATAAGGAAGTAATAGATTTAATCTATACAAAACGTATTCCTAAAGCAATATTTGGAAATTTAATGTTTTTATTTTATTGTGATTTTCCATATGATATGATTATGGATAAAGTTCAATCTATGGGTTTATTAGATAAACTTAGAGATTTTAAATCTACAAGTAGTCTTGATAGAAAATTTAATATTAAAATTAGATTATTTTTGATTTCTCCAAAAATATATTATACATTTTGGAAGATGTTTAAAAATAGTATTTAATTTTTAGTATATTATTTAATTCAATAGAAAATAAATATTTAATAAATTTTTTAGATATTCTATTTTATAGATATTCATATATTATTAAATTATTAGATAGATTATAGATATAATTATGATTTTATTTGATTAGTTATGGTTGGTATGTTAGGATATAATTATGTTGTTATTTGATTAGTTATGGTTGGTATGTTAGGATATAATTATGTTGTTATT